>CANKIV010000084.1 GCA_947482125.1 Alphaproteobacteria bacterium | reverse complement strand
GACCATGACAATAACGGTCACCGCAACTGGCGCAAAGGCGGCCGCATCGATCGCAGCAACTGGAATCGCGGCCGGCGCATCTCGGACTATCGCCGCTACAAGCTGCAGCGCCCGCCGCGCGGCTATGAATGGCGCCAGGTGGACAACAACTATGTCCTCGCTGCTGCTGCCACCGGTCTGATCGCCGCGCTGGTGCTCTCCAACCGCTAGGTCCTGGCGGGACTAAGGAAACGGCGCCCCTAACCGGGCGCCGTTTTTTCGTGCGCGAAGCGTCTCGGACGGACTTGCACCTTCCCATCCTGCGGCAATAGGCTCGAGTTCCCGCAGATCTGAGGTCCATGTGGAATTCCTCGAACTCCTATGGCTCGGCAAACCCGTCTGGATGTGGCTGAGCTTCCTGGCGCTTGTGACGATGCTCATGGCGCTCGATCTCGGCGTGCTTCACCGCACACAGCGTGAAATCGGGGTCGGCGAAAGCCTGATCCTGTCTGCAGGGTATATCGGGCTGGGCCTGGCTTTTGGCGGCTGGATCTGGTGGTACCTGGGGCAAACGGCTGGACTAAACTACATCACGGGCTTTGTGATCGAGAAAAGCCTGGCAATGGACAATGTGTTCGTCATCGCCATGATCTTCTCCTATTTCGCCATTCCGCGCCTCTACCAGCACCGAGTTCTGTTCTGGGGCATTCTGGGCGTCATCGTGCTGCGGGCGATCATGATCGGCATGGGGACTGCGATCGTCAGCAGCTTCTCCTGGGTACTTTATCTATTTGCGGCGTTCCTCATCTTCACGGGGATCAAGATGTGGCTCATGGCGGAGCGCTCCTATGACGTGGGCCACGCCCCCGTGCTCAAATGGCTTCGGAGCCACTTCAACGTCACCGATACGCTGCATGGCGACCGATTCTGGATCCGCCAGACCGACCACTCCGCCAAGGCCAGATGGTACATGACACCGCTGTTCATGGCGCTGGTCATGATCGAAGTGGCGGACCTCGTGTTCGCGGTGGATTCGGTGCCAGCCATCTTCGCGATCACCACCGACCCTTTCATCGTTTACACGTCGAACATCTTCGCAATCCTCGGCCTTCGGGCGCTCTACTTCGCACTGGCCGCGATGGTGGATCGCTTCCACTATCTCAAGTATGCGCTGGCCTTGCTCCTGGTCTTCATCGGTTCAAAAATATTCGTGGCCGACGCGCTCGGCCTTGCGAAAATCCCGCCTGCGGTTTCGCTGGGAATCACTTTCGCCATCCTGGCGACCGGCGTCGTTTTTTCGCTCTGGAAGACGCGAGGGGCGACCACACTGCCCCACTGACCAAAGGGGCCTCAAATCATCTTGCCCAGGCACACCAGGCCCGGATAGGGATGACTGCCATAGGGCGCGATGGGCGCGAAGCCGCACTGTTCGTACAGCGCGATGGCGCTTTGCATCTGGGGCAGAGTGTCGAGCTTGATCTCGCGATAGCCCAATCTTTGGGCAGCTTCGATCGCTGCCGCGATCAACGCCTTGCCGACGCCGAGGCCCCGCGCCTGCTCGCGCACGAACAGCCGTTTGATTTCCGCAGTGTGCGGCGGGTCCAGCGGCTTGAGGGCGATGCAGCCCAGCACATGGTCGCCGCGCTTGGCCAGCAGCAGTTCGCCACCCGGCGGGCCATAAAGGCCGGGCAGCGCATCCACTTCCTTGGTGAATCCCTGCGGCGCCAGATCAATCGCCAGCGACGCGGCATAGGCGCGGAACAGCGCCGCCGTCGCCGTCATCTCGGCCCGGCTGCGCGCCGCGCTGACGGTAAAACTATTTGAGCTGGTCGGCGACGGCATCAATCCCGGCTTGCGAACAGATTTCATCCTTGTCGCCGCCCACCGCGCCCGACGAGCCGATGCCGCCGATCACTTCGCCGCGATACTTGATGGGCACGCCGCCGGCAACGCCGACCACACCTTCGATGTTGGTCTTGGGCGAGCCCAGGGTGGAATTGCGCGCGGTGGCGAAGGTGCCGGAGGTGGCGAAACGGTTGGCCAGGGTGATGGCGGTATAGGCCTTGTCGCGCGACAGGCTGATGGTGTGCGGCCCGGTGCCGTCATCGCGCAGGAAGGATTTCAGCGCGCCCGAGGCATCCAGCACCGTGATGGTGGTACGAAAACCCATCTTGCGGCACTGGTCGATGGCGGCATGGGCGATGCGGTCGGCCAGCTCCATCGACAGGGCATGGGTGGCGACCACGCCCTTCGCACCGGTCACCGGCGGATAGGTGGCGGGCGCGGGCAAGGGCTGGGCCGAAGCCGACGTGGCGGCCAGGGCCGCAGCCAGAACGAGTGCGATGTTACGCATGGATTTTCTCCCCGATTTTGACCGGAGGCTAGGTGATTGGCGGGGCAAGTCAACGGTGCCGCGCATGGCTGATCCCGGATTGACCGGCCGGCGGCGGTTCTAGTCAGAAAAATGACCACCACTTTTATTCCCGGCTTCCTGCTGGGGCTCAGCCTGATCCTGGCCATCGGCGCACAGAATGCCTTCGTCCTGCGCCAGGGGCTCAGGCGCGAGCATGTCTTTGCGGTGTGCGCGGTCTGCGCCGGATCGGACGCGGTCCTGATCGCGGCGGACATGGCGGGTTTCGGCGTGCTGGTGACGGCGGCGCCGTGGCTGGCGCCGATGTGCGCAAGAGTCTGCGCGCCACCATCATCACCTGCCTCGCCTTCACCTGGCTCAACCCGCACGTCTATCTCGGCACGCTGGTGCTGCTGGATTCGATCTCCGCCGGCTATGGACAGGCACGCACCACATTTGCACTGGGCTACGGCGGGCGCGCGGCTGCTGCGCCCGCTCTTCGCCAAGCCGAAAGCCTGGCGCGTGCTGGACGCGATCATCGGCGTCACCATGCTGGCATTGGCTGCCAAGCTGGCATCGGAAAACTGAATTGGTGCCCCCAGGCCCCGTCCGCCCGTAGCCGCGAAGCGGCGAGGACGGGCAAAAGAATAACAGGCATGGGGTAACAATCTCGCACAGCGAGATTGGTGCCCCAGGCCGGACTTGAACCAGCACGCCTTGCGGCAACAGATTTTGAGTCTGCCGCGTCTACCATTCCACCACTGGGGCACAGGCCGGGCGGTTTAGCGGTTTTTCGGGAGGCCCGCCACCCTTTTACAGAGCCCGCCCACCCCCTAGAATGGGGTCATGAACGCACCCAGCCGCGCCCTGCATGACACGCCCCGCTCCGACTGGACGCAGGAGGAAATTGCCGCCCTTTTTGCCCTGCCGTTTGCCGAACTGATGTTCCGCGCCGCCAGCGTGCACCGGGCCCATTTCGATCCCAACCAGGTGCAGACCTCGACCTTGCTCTCCATCAAGACCGGTGGCTGCCCGGAGGATTGCGGCTATTGCAGCCAGTCGGCGAAAAACGACACCGGGCTGAAAGCCTCAAAGCTGATGGAAGTCGAAGCGGTGCTGGCTGATGCCCGCGCCGCCAAGGCGGCCGGCGCCAGCCGTTTCTGCATGGGCGCCGCCTGGCGCTCGCCCAAGGACAAAGACCTCGATACCGTCTGCGAAATGGTCGAAGGCGTGCGCGCCCTGGGGATGGAAACCTGCGTTACGCTGGGGATGCTGACCGCGCCGCAAGCCGTGCGCCTGAAGAATGCGGGGCTGGATTACTACAATCACAATCTGGATACCTCGCCGGAATATTATCGCCACGTCATCACCACCCGCACCTATCAGGACCGGCTGGACACGCTGGAACATGTGCGGGGTGCCGGCATCAATGTGTGCTGCGGCGGCATTGTCGGCATGGGCGAAAGCGCCGAAGACCGCACTGGCCTGATCCACGCGCTCGCCACCCTGCCTGTCCATCCCGAAAGCGTGCCGATCAACGCGCTGGTGCAGATCGAAGGCACGCCGCAGAGCCTCAGCAAGCCGCTGGACCCGATCGATTTCGCGCGCACCATCGCGGTGGCGCGCATCACCATGCCCAGATCCATGGTGCGGCTGTCAGCGGGCCGCGAAGAGATGAGCGACGAGACCCAGGCGCTGTGCTTCCTGGCCGGCGCCAACTCGATTTTCTATGGCGCCCGTCTGCTGACCACACCCAATCCGGTGGCCGATCACGACCGCGCCTTGTTCGCCCGGCTGGGGATAACTCCAATGCCATCAGCCCATGGGTAAGCTGACCGTCATGCTGGTCATCCTGCTGGTGGGGGCGGTGATTCTGTGCCCGCTGGTCATGGCCTTCGAACCGGAACCCCTGCCCGGCGATTTCACCTTCGCCTGGAACAACCACAAAATCGCGGTTCCGGTGGGCTGGTCGCTGTGCGCAAGCGCGACCCTGGCCCTTTTCTATTCCATCATGAAACGATAAGAGCGGCGGGTCTTTTCGCGCTTTTCGAGAGTCGCTCATGACCGTCCGCAAGATCGCCCGCGCCCTGCTGTCCGTGTCCGACAAGACCGGCCTCATCGACTTCGCCAAGGGCCTGGCGGCTGAGGGCGTGATGCTGATTTCCACCGGCGGCACGGCAAAGTCCTTGCGCGACGCCGGCCTGACGGTGGCGGACGTATCCGAGATCACCAACCTCCCCGAAATGATGGACGGACGGGTCAAGACCCTGCATCCCAATGTCCATGGCGGATTGCTTTCGCTGCGCGACAAGCCGGACCATGCCGCATCGATGAAGGATCACGGCATCACCGGCATCGATCTTCTGGTCTGCAATCTCTATCCCTTTGAAGCCACCGTGGCGCGCGGCGCCGATTTCGAGACCACCATCGAAAATATCGATATCGGCGGCCCGGCCATGACCCGCTCGGCGGCCAAGAACCATGACTGGGTGACGGTGGTGGTGGATGTCGAGGATTACAAAGCCGTGCTGGACGAGATGGCGGTCAACAATGGCGGCACCACGTTGAAACTGCGCCGCACCTTGGCGCAGCGCGCCTTCGCCCGCACCGCCGCCTATGACGCGGCGGTCTCGAGCTGGTTCGCGGGCGAGCTGGCGAAGGACGGCGAGAAGGACCCGCCCCGCCGCCGCGCCCTGGGCGGATTGCTGCGCCAGTCGCTGCGCTATGGCGAGAACCCCCATCAGGAAGCCGCCTTTTATGTCGATGGTTCGGCGCGCCCCGGCGTTGCCAGCGCCGTGCAGGTCCAGGGCAAGGAACTCAGCTACAACAATATCAACGACACCGATGCGGCCTATGAGCTGGTGGCGGAATTCGATCCCAAGGCGGGCCCGGCCTGCGCCATCATCAAGCATGCCAATCCCTGCGGCGTCGCATTGGGTTCAAGCCTGAAAGAAGCTTATTTGAAGGCGTTGGCCTGCGACAGCGTTTCGGCCTTTGGCGGCGTCCTGGCCTTCAACCAGAAACTGGACGGCGCCACCGCCGAGGAAATCTCCAAGATCTTCACCGAAGTGATCATTGCGCCCGACGCCGATGAAGACGCCAAGCGCATTCTGGCTTCCAAGAAGAATCTGCGGCTTCTGACGGCGGGCGGCTTGCCTGACCCGCTGGCACCCACCCTCACCTATCGCTCGGTGGCGGGCGGTTTCCTGGTGCAGACCCGCGACAATGGCCGCATCACGCGCAAGGAACTGAAAGTCGTCACCAGGCGTCAGCCGACGGAGCAGGAAATCACCGACATGCTGCTGGCCTTCACCATCGGCAAGCACGTGAAGTCCAACGCCATCGTCTATGTGAAGGACGGCGCCACCGCCGGCATCGGCGCCGGCCAGATGAGCCGCGTGGACTCCGCGCGCATCGCCGCCATCAAGGCCAAGGACGCGGCCAAGATTGCCGGCTGGGACCAGCCGCGCACCATCGGATCGGCGGCGGCGTCGGAAGCCTTCTTCCCCTTCCCCGACGGTCTATTGGTGGTGGCGGAAGCGGGCGCGACCGCGGTGATCCAGCCGGGCGGCTCGATGAACGATCAGAAGGTGATCGACGCAGCCGATGAAGCTGGTCTTGCCATGGTCTTTACGGGAATGCGTCACTTCCGCCATTAGCGGCGGGAAATCTTGTCGAAGACCTCATTGGTTTCGACGCCCCAGATTCTGTTCTTGGGTATCCAGCCGTCGATGTCCGCGCCATGCACCCGGCATGTTGTCAGCGCACAGGCACGCAGGGTCGCAATCGCGCCGGGATCGGCCAGCGCCACCACCTTGCCGCCGTCCGCATTCTCCAAAAGCTTCACCCGCCCCTTGCCCGTCACCAGCACGGTGCGCTGGTCGCTGAGCATGGCATGGCTCATCCAGCCGGTGGTGCCGTCCGCCGCCCGCACCCGTCGCCAGACGTCGAACTCGGCGATCACCGCGAAGGGATAGCCGCGATGGCGGTATTGCCACAGCACCCGGTGGGCATAGGTGGGCCCCTCGCGCATATAGGCCTTGTCGGCGCGCTGGCTGACATAGCGCAGCACCTTGCCGCCATCGGTCTGGGGAGCCGCGATTGCGCCGGAACAGGACACAAGAAGAAGAAGGGCAATCAGACGTGTCATGGAGCGCGCGATTCGGTGACAGTTTGATTTACACCCCTCAACCGCTTCCGTCATCCGCCTCCATGGGCTTTAATGCCCTCCATGACTGCCAAAAAGCCGCTCGTCATCGTCACCCGCAAGCTGCCCGAGGCGGTGGAAACCCGGATGCGCGAACTGTTCGACGCGCGGTTGAATCTGGACGATGCGCCCATGAGTGACAGCCAGCTGGCCGAAGCGGCGGCAACCGCCGAGGTGCTGGTTCCCACCGTGACCGACCGCATCGACGCCAGGCTGATCGCCAGGTGCGGCCCCAACCTGAAGCTGATCGCCAATTTCGGCACCGGGGTGGACAATATCGACGTCAAGGCGGCGACCGAGCGCGGCATTACCGTCACCAACACGCCCGGCGTCCTGACCGAGGACACCGCCGACATGACCATGGCGCTGATCCTGGCGGTGCCGCGCCGGCTGGTGGAAGGCGTCGCCCAGCTGCAGGGCGATCATTTCAAGGGCTGGGCGCCCAACTGGATGCTGGGCCACCGGCTGCAGGGCAAGCGGCTGGGCATTGTCGGCATGGGCCGGATCGGCCAGGCGGTGGCGCGGCGGGCCCGCGCCTTCGGCCTGCAGATCCACTATCACAACCGCAAGCCGGTTCCCGCCGCCATCGAACAGGAACTGGAGGCGACCTACTGGGACAGCCTGGACCAGATGCTGGCGCGCATGGACATCGTCTCGATCAACTGCCCGCACACGCCCGCCACCTATCACCTCTTGTCGGCGCGGCGGCTGAAGCTGATGAAGCCGACCGCCTATATCGTCAACACCGCACGCGGCGAGGTGATCGACGAAAACACCATGGCGCTGATGCTGGAAAAGGGCCAATTGTCGGGCGCCGGGCTGGATGTGTTCGAGAACGAGCCGGCGGTGAATCCCAAATTGCTGAAAGCCCGCAACGTCGTGCTGCTGCCCCATATGGGCTCGGCCACCATCGAGGGCCGCATCGACATGGGCGAGAAGGTGATCGTCAACATCAAGTCATTCGTGGACGGCCACAAGCCGCCTGATCGCGTCATTCCCGCGATGCTCTAAGCATCGCCCTTCAGCGTGGCGTCGAACAGCTCGACTTCTTTCTCAAACGCCCGCTCGGCCTGCAGCTCGTTGTAGACGCCGTCCCGGCCCGGCACGGTCCAGCCATGCGCCGCGCCTTTATAGACCTCGCTCTGGAACGCGCCGTGCCAGGCGCGCAGGGACGTTTCCAGCCGGTCGATCCATTGTTTGGGCATCAACGGGTCATTGTCGGCATGGCCGAAATAGAGCCGCGCCTTCACCTGGGGCAAAAGCAGATGCGGACTGTCCGGTTTGTCGGTGGCCAGCCAGCCACCATGGAAGGACGCGGCCGCCGCGATCCGGTCCGGCATGACGGCCGCCATCCGCAGGGCCATCTGGCCGGTATAGCAATGACCCACCACGCCGATCTTGCCGTCATGCACGTTGGTCTGGGACGTGAGGAAATCGGCATAGGCCTTGCCGTCGCTGTCCATCTGCTGCGGCGTCAGCGCCGCGAACAGTTCGTGAAGCGCGGTGGTGCGCTCCGCTTCGTCCTCGCGCCAGAAACCTTCGGGGCGGTTGCGCGAATAGCGGTGAAAGGCATTGGGCAGCAGCACGGCGAAGCCTTTTTCCGCCAGCCTCTTCGCCATGCCGATGGTGGCGGGACGAACGCCCCACACATCGGTGATGAACACCACGCCGGGATAATCGGCCAATCTGTCGGGCCGATAGAGGGAGACTTCCGCGCCCAAGGTGGGAATTTCCAGTTGCTCTTCGATCATGGCTTGTCCTGATAGATCACCGCGTTCCAGTAACGCGCCTGATGGATTCCGGTGCGCGAAAATCCGCGCCTGCGCAGCTGGCGCCCGATCATCCAGTTGAAATAGCCGTGCGCCACCAGCACGGCGGCTCCATTGGCTTTGGCCCGCGCCACCAGCAGGTCGGCGGCCCGCGCGGCGCGGGTGCGGGCCTTTGCCGGATTCTCGATTTCAGGATGATAGCCCGCATGCCACAGGATGCGCGACAGCACCGCCCATTTGGCGACCTGCATGTTCAGCCAGGGGATGCGCGGGGCGGCCAGCGGCGCTTCGGCGAAAAGCGGGTCGGCGATCAGCTCGGCGTGCGGCGCCAGGGCCTTGGCGCTCTGGTGGCTGCGCGGCCGGTCGCTGGTGAAAACCGCATCCAGCTCCCGCACCAGGTCGCGCAACTCCTCCGGCGGCAGGCTGGAAGGATCCAGCCCCGCCTCTTCATAGTCATCGATGTATCCGGCAAAACCGGCATGCGAGGTGCGAGGGCTGAGCGCGATGTGCGGCTGGCCATGGCGTATCAGGATGATGCGCGCAGGGTGCGGAACGGCCGATGGCGCGTCTACGGACAAACTGAGTCTTTCCGACAATCTGGGAAGGATTTAACGGCGTCCGGCGCCATTCAGAAACCCTTAACTTTCCGGCTTTTTGCCTAGGGATAAGGCCGCACGCCTAATTATTAGGCGCCCACCTGTTGCATTGCAACAACGCCGGCTCAAATCACGCTTTTTTGGGCTTAAAACAACGCAAAAGGGCAAGGCGCCATATTGAGATAAGTCGGCTGAAACAGAAATGTCATCCCGATCCGGGCTGCCCCCGCGACGGTGCGCGCTTCGAGCGCTTGTTTAAGAGAGGAATTAGAAATGAAAAATTTGACCAAGATGGTTCTGGGTGCGGCGAGTCTCGCCGGTCTGCTCAGCGTCAGCGCGCCGGCGGTTGCCCAGGATGCCCCTTCCTGGGCCCTGAACGGCACCGTGGCAGTGCAGAGCGATTATCGTTTCCGCGGCATCAGCCAGAGCGATCGTGGCTTCGCGCCCCAGGGTTCGCTGACCCTGACCGGCCCGGACGGCTGGTATGTCTCCGCCTGGGGTTCCAAGGTTGATTTCGATCCGACCAATTCCACCAACCCGGACATGGAACTCGACATCTATGGCGGCAAGCACACCGACCTGTGGGGCGTCGACT
>CANKIV010000083.1 GCA_947482125.1 Alphaproteobacteria bacterium | reverse complement strand
GCTGCCGCAAAGAGCACTCAGCGCCGTCGCACAGCCCTCGGCGATCCGCCTGGGCCCCGCCAGGCCCTTCACTTTTGATCTTTTGGCGGCGCGCGCCAAAAAAAGCGCCACCCAGCCCTATAAAGCGCCGCCGCAGCGGGCGGCCGCCGTCATCAAGGACATCGATTACGACGCCGCCCAGAAAATCCGCTTCCGCGCCGAGCATGGGCTGTGGCCGAACGGGACCTATACGGGCGCCTTCTTCCATCTCAGCCGGTACTCCAATGAGCCGGTGCTGCTGCATGCGCTGGAGGGCGGCCAGGCCCGCGAGATTCTCTATGGCCCGGACTATTTCGACTATGGCGCGGCAGGGCTCGACCCCAGACAGCTAGCCGGGCTCGGCTTCGCCGGCTTTCGCGTCATGGAGAGCGCGCCGACACCGGGTGACTGGCTGGCCTTCCAGGGCGCCAGCTACTTCCGCACCAGCGGCCAGGACCGGCAATACGGCATCTCCGCCCGCGGCATCGCCATCAACACCGCCGCCGCCACGGCGGAGGAATTTCCCCGCTTCTCGGAATTCTGGCTGGAGGCGCGCGGGGCCGTGGTCACCGTCTATGCCCTGTTGGACGGCCCTTCCATCACCGGCGCCTACAAGTTCGACGCCATGAAGGACAAAAACGGCGCCGTCACCATGAACGCGCATTGCCGGTTGTTCTTCCGCGCCGACATTTCGCGGCTGGGGGTGGCGCCGCTGACCAGCATGTACTGGTATGGCGAGAATGAGCGCCGCAAGGCCGCCGACTGGCGCCCCGAAATCCATGACAGCGACGGACTGGCGATCTGGACCGGCAAGGGCGAGCGCATCTGGCGGCCGCTGGTCAATCCGCCCGGGGTGCAGACCAATTCCTTCCTGGACAACAATCCCAAAGGCTTCGGGTTGATGCAGCGCGACCGCGACTTCGCCGACTATCAGGATGACAGCGCCCATTACCACAAGCGGCCCGGCCTCTGGGTCGAGCCCAGGGGCAATTGGGGTGCGGGCGCGGTGCAGCTGGTGGAGATCCCTACCGAGGACGAAACCCACGACAATATCGTCGCCTACTGGCGTCCCGACGGCGACATCAGCGCCGGCGACAGCCGCAGCTTCGATTACCGTCTCTATTGGCAGAACACTGAACCGGCATTTCCCAGGAACATCGCCAAGGTGGTGGCGACGCGGCTGGGACGCGGCGGCATACCGGGCGCCAATCCCTGGCCGCGCGACAAGCAGAAATTCGTGGTGGATTTCACTGGCGGCCCGCTCAGCCAGATGCCGGTGCGCTTCGACGTGACGCCGGTGGTGACCGCCTCGCGCGGCAAGGTCAGCGACGCCTTTGTGCTGAAGGTGACAGGAACCGACCGCTGGCGCGCCGGTTTCGACCTGCAGCTCGACGGCAACGCACCGGTCGACCTGCGCCTGTTCCTCCGCCTGGGCAACAAGACCCTGAGCGAAACCTGGCTCTACCAGCACTTTCCTTGATGGGTTTGGAGCGAGAGATTTTGGGATCTGAGCAGGAGCGTCGCGCGGAGCGGGCTTCAAGCCCGTGAGCACGCGCGACGCACTCAGAGCACAAAAGATCCGCCCCAAAAAGCAAACCCCGCCAGATTGCTGACGGGGCTTGCTCATTCTTCACTCGTCCGACATCAGGCCGGACTGTTTGATATGGGCTGACGCCCATTTGTCTCGTTTATCTATGAGGCGGAGGTCCGGTGTTTTAATCCGGGCCCTGGCTCCGCATCAGGCGGAGCCCGGCTTACTTTCCGGCGGAGTCACTTCCATTAGGAACTTCCTGTTCGCGGTTTCATCTGCCGTGAGAAAAATTGCGTCTCGCGCGACATTCCGGCGCCAGGAAATCCGGTCTCCACCGGATCGATCGCGATTGGTTTATCGCGCAATGGGCGCCTTGGAAGTAACTGCGGCAATCGCAATCGTTTCTCTCAGCCTCAAAACTCTGCGCCTGAAACAGCAGGGGGTCAACACGAAACAGCGACCGAAATCATTTGTGATGGCGCGGGAACCGGTGCGCGATTTTGCGGCACGAAAAGCACCTTACGGATGCAGGACTGGCACAGACGGGAACCTGTCGGTATAGGAGCATTTATGTTGCGCCTTACCGACATAAAATTGCCGCTGGATCACAGCCCCTCCGCGCTGAAAGCTGCGATTCTCAAAAAGCTGAAGCTTCCCGCCGAGGCGCTGCTGGATTTTCATGTGTTCAAGCGCGCCCATGACGCCCGCAACAAGCAGGCGATCACCTACATCTATACCGTCGATGTCACGCTGAAGGATGAAACCCGCGTACCCAGGGACGCGCGGCCCACGCCGGACATGGCGTACAAATTCGCCGCCCATGCGCCCGCATCGTTCCAGCGCCCCTTGGTGATCGGCGCCGGGCCGTGCGGGCTGTTCGCCGCATTGATCCTGGCGCAGTCGGGATTTCGCCCCATCATCCTGGAACGCGGCAAGGAAGTGCGCCAGCGCACCAAGGACACCTGGGGCCTGTGGCGGCGCTCGGTGCTCAATCCGGAATCCAATGTCCAGTTCGGTGAAGGCGGCGCCGGCACTTTCTCCGACGGCAAGCTCTACAGCCAGATCAAGGACCCGCGTTACCTGGGCCGCAAGGTGCTGCATGAATTCGTCAAGGCCGGCGCGCCGGAGGAAATCCTCACCGAGGCCCATCCCCATATCGGCACCTTCCGCCTGGTCACCATGGTGGAATCCATGCGCGAAAGCATCGAAGCGCTGGGCGGGGAGTATCGCTTCAACGCCAAGGTCACGGACCTGATTCTGACATCGGATCATGGCGTGCGCGGCGTACGGCTGGAATCGGGCGAGGAAATTGAATCCGGCCATGTCGTGCTGGCGCTGGGCCACAGCGCCCGCGACACATTTCAGATGCTGCACGAACGCGGCATCGCCATCGAGGCCAAGCCCTTCAGCATCGGCTTTCGCATCGAGCATCCGCAGGGCCTGATCGACAAGGCCCGCTTCGGGCGCTCCATTCCCCAACTGGGGGCGGCTGACTACAAGCTGGTGCATCACGCCAAAAATGGCCGCGACGTTTACAGCTTCTGCATGTGTCCCGGCGGCACGGTGGTGGCGGCGGCCTCCGAACCGGGCCGCGTCGTCACCAATGGCATGAGCCAGTATTCGCGCAACGAGCGCAACGCCAATGCCGGCATCGTAGTCGGCATCACGCCGGACGCCGATTATCCCGGCCACCCGCTGGCCGGGATCGCGCTGCAGCGGCGATGGGAAGAAGCCGCGTTTGCGGCTGGCGGCGGCACCTATGCCGCCCCGGCCCAGCTGGTGGGAGACTTCATCGCGGGAAATCCGTCCGCCGCGCTGGGCGAGGTGGTGCCCTCCTACCGTCCCGGCGTGACGCCGACAGACCTGTCATCCTGCCTGCCCGATTTTGCCATCGAAGCCATCCGCGAGGCCCTGCCCGCCTTCGGGCGCCAGATCAAGGGGTTCGACCGCGCCGATGCGGTGCTGACCGGTGTGGAAACCCGCACCTCCTCCCCCATCCGCATCCGGCGCGGCGAGGACTTCCAGAGTCTGAACACAAAGGGGCTTTATCCGGCGGGCGAAGGCGCGGGCTTTGCCGGCGGCATTCTCTCGGCAGCCGTCGACGGCATCAAGGTCGCCGAAGCCGTGGCGAAGTCCATCGCCGGCATTTAGACGCTGAGGAATTCCGAAACGAAGGCGGTCTTGGGATCGCGGCGCACATCCTGCGGCGTGCCATATTGCTCGATACGGCCATCCTTCATCACCGCCACCAGGTCGGCGACCGCGAAGGCCTCTTCCTGGTCATGGGTGACGAAGACGGTGGTGACGCCGGCATGGTCGTGGATGCGGCGCAGGTCGGCGCGCAGTTCCTTGCGCACCTTGGCGTCGAGCGCCCCGAAGGGTTCGTCCAGCAGCAGCATGCGCGGATCGATCGCAAGTGCCCGGGCCAGGGCCACGCGCTGGCGCTGGCCGCCGGAAAGCTGGCTGGGATAGCGCGCTTCCAGGCCGGGCAACTGCACCAGAGCCAGCAGCTCCGTCACCCGCTTGGCGATATCGGCCCGGCTCGGGCGCCTGTCCCGCGGCCGCACCTTCAGACCGAAGGCGATATTGTCGGCCACGGTCATGTGCTTGAACAGCGCATATTGCTGGAAGACGAAACCGGCATTGCGGGTGCGGGCCGGCATGTCCAGCCAGTTGAGGTCGGCAAAGCGCACGCTGCCGCTGTCGGCCACTTCCAGACCGCCCAGGATGCGCAGCAAGGTGGTCTTGCCCGAGCCCGAAGGTCCCAGCAGCGAAACAAAGGCGCCCTGCGGGGCGACAAAGCTGGCGCCCTTCAGCGCCGGAAAGCGGGCGAATTTCTTGGTGACGGAGTCAACAACAAGAGACATGACAACTACTCCAATGGGCGCTCCGGCTCTCGCCGACGCGCCGCTCTAATGACGATGCGACGCGGCGAGTTCGTCCGCGTAACGCCATTCCAGAAACGATTTCAAAGCCAGGGTGAGCAGCGCCAGCATCGCCAGCAGGGCGGCGACGGCGAAGGCGCCGGCATAATCATAATTGTCGTACAGAAGCTGGACATGCAGCGGCATGGTGTTGGTCTGGCCGCGGATATGGCCCGAAAGCACCGATACCGCGCCGAACTCGCCCAGGGCGCGGGCATTGCAGAGCAGGATGCCGTAAAGCAGGCCCCATTTGATATTGGGCAGGGTGACGCGCAGGAAGGTCTGGAAACCCGATGCGCCCAATGTGGCGGCGGCTTCTTCCTCGTCACGGCCCTGATCCACCATCAGAGGGATCAGCTCGCGCGCCACAAAGGGGAAGGTCACGAAGATGGTGGCCAGCACGATGCCGGGCAGCGAGAACAGGATGCGGATGTCATATCCGGCCAGCGTCGGACCCAGCCAGCCCTGCATGCCGAACACCAGCACATAGACCAGGCCCGCCACCACCGGCGACACCGAGAACGGCAGGTCGATCAGGGTCACCAGGAAGGTCTTGCCCCGGAAATCGAACTTGGCGATGGACCAGGCCGCCGCGATGCCGAACACGGTGTTCAGCGGCACCGCGATGGCGGCGGCCAGCAGCGACAGCTTTACTGCGGCCAGCGTGTCCGGCTCGACCATCGCGCTGAAGAAGGTCTTCACGCCACTGGCCAGCGCTTCCTTGAACACCAGCACAAGCGGCAGCAGCAGCATGATGGCGATGAAGCCAACCGCGATGATGCCCAGCGTGAGCTTGAGCCACAGCGGATCTTCAGTGGGGTTGGCGAGACGTCTGCTCATCTGCGTTTCGCCGCCCAGCTTTGCAGTCCGTTCAGCGCCAGCAGCATGATGAAGCTGGCTGCCAGCATCACCACGCCCACCGCTGCCGCACCGGCATAGTCATATTGTTCCAGCTTGATGACGATCAGCAGCGGGGCGATTTCGCTGACCGCCGGGATATTGCCGGCGATGAATATGATGGAACCGTACTCGCCCGCCGCCCGGGCAAAGGCCATGGCGGCGCCAGTCAGGATGGCCGGCAGCATCATCGGAAGCACCACGCGGCCGATGGACTGCAGCCTTGTGGCGCCCAGGGTAGCGGCGGCTTCTTCCATGTCGCGGCCGATTTCGCTCAGCACCGGCTGCACCGTGCGAACCGTGAAAGGCAGGCTGATGAAGATCATCGCCACCAGCACGCCCCAGGGCGTGTAGGCGATCTTGATGCCATGCTCCATCAGGATCGACCCGATCCATCCCGTGGGCGCGTACAAGGTGGAGAGCGCGATGCCCGCCACCGCCGTGGGCAAGGCGAAGGGCAGGTCGATCACCGCGTCCAGCAGGGCCTTGCCGGGAAACCGGTAGCGCACCAGCACCCAGGCGATGATGAAGCCGAAGACCGAGTCGATCACCGCCGCCGCCAGCGCCATGCCGAAGGACAGGCGCAGCGAGGCCATCACGCGCGGGGTGGAAATGGCGTTCCACATGCCGTCCAGCCCCAGTTCGAAAGGCCGCAGCACCAGCGCCAGAAGCGGGATCAGCACCAGCGAGGTCAGATAGAAGATCGTGAAGCCCAGCGACAGGCCGAATCCGGGCAGGACATGCCGGGACTTGGGAAGCGGAATTTTCAGGCCGATGGCGCTCATGCTTTTCTATCAAAAATCCGAAGCTGGGCTTTACACCGGCTTCTGCACATTTGGGGACGCTTCAGAAATTCTCTGCGGCAGCCGCGATGTCACCGTCCCGGCTGGTAAATCTGGTCGAACACGCCGCCTTCGGCGAAATGGGTGGCCTGGGCCTTGTCCCAGCCGCCGAACGCATCGTCGATGGTGGACAAGGCGATATTGGGGAACCGGCCGCGATACTTGGCCAGAATCTGCTGGTTTCGCGGGCGATAGTAATTCTTCGCCTCGATCTCCTGTGCCTGCGGCGTGTAAAGGAATTTCAGATAGGCTTCAGCGGTGGCGCGGGTCTTCTTGCGGTCGACATTCCTGTCCACCAAGGCCACCGGCGGCTCGGCCAGGATGGAGCGCGAAGGATAGACGATCTGATATTGGTCGCCGCCCGCTTCCTTCAGCACCAGATGGGCTTCGTTTTCCCAGGACAGCAGCACGTCGCCGATGCCGCGCTTGGTGAAGGTGACCGTCGAGCCACGCGCGCCCGAATCCAGCACCGGCACATGCCTGTAGAGGTTGGCGACATAGGCCTTGGCCTTTTCCGCATTGCCGCCCGGCTGCTTGGCGGCATAGTCCCAGGCCGCCAGATAGGCCCAGCGCGCCCCGCCCGAGGTCTTGGGGTTCGGCGTGATTACCTGGATGCCCGGCTTCACCAGATCGTTCCAGTCCCTGATCTTCCAGGGATTGCCCTTGCGCACCAGGAACACGATGGTCGAGGTGTAGGGCGAGGAATTCTGCGGCAACCGCTTCTGCCAGTCGGCCGGCAGCAGCCTGGCGTTCCGGGCGATGGCGTCGATATCGGCGGCCAGCGCCAGGGTCACGACATCCGCCTGCAGGCCGTCGATCACCGACCGGGCCTGCGAACCGGAACCGCCGTGGCTGTTGGAGATGGTGACGGTATCGCCCTTGGCTTTCTGCTGTTCGGCAAAGGCCTTGTTGATGTCCTGGTACAGTTCGCGCGTCGGGTCATAGCTGACATTCAGCAACTTGAAATCGGCAGCCTGCGCGCCGGTGGCCGCGAAAATGCTGGCCGCGGCCAGAAGGGTGAGAAAGCGGTTCATCGGTTTTTCCTCGCTACAGCGAAATCTGGGTGCGCAGCCCGATGGCGTTGGACGAAATGTCCGCCGCAGGCGCGTTGACGTGATTGACCTGGATATTGTCGTAATCCAGAGCAAAGCGGATGCCGCTGGTGGGATACCAGTTCAACCCGATGCTCCAGACATTCTGGACACCGCCGCCGATGCCGCCCGACGCCGCCGGCAATCCGGGGAGATAATCCAGGTTGATGTTGCTGTAGCGGGCCTTCAGCTCCCAGGCGCCAATGCCGCCATCGCTGCCCAGGGGCTTGGCCGGGCGCAAGCCGCGGAAGCTGGCGGTGGCCGCGTCATAGGGATGGGTCTCGCCGGTCAGCGACCAGGTCGCCAGCGCGTACCAGCCCTTGAAATCGGGATCGGGAGCCAGGCTGCGACGGTCCATGTTGAAGCGGAAGTAGCCGGCCTGGCCGTATAGCGGTCCATGGGCGGCCGCCGTCTCCACGCCCCACTGCGTCACTTTCTGGGCGTCGATGGCGCCGGTATCGACGGTGCGGGTGGCATCGATCGCCAGTTCCGGCCCGTTGCTGAAGCGGAAGGAATTGGAGCCGGCGGTGTTGGCTGCCACATCCGGCACCTTCAGCACATGGGTGAAATTGGCATCCAGCAGCCATTTCACATCGCTGTTGCTGACCGCCAGCCATGAGGCGCGGCCAACAAGGGCTTGCTGCGCGTCGAAGGTTGCCGGGTCGGTGACCTTCTTGCCGGTATAGGCGATGGACACCAGATAGCGCTCGCCCTGCGCGAAAACACTGACGCCTTCGCGGCTGGGCGCGCCGCCGATATTGCGGGCGATATCGGTGACGGAGGCGCGCTCCAGGAACAGAAGATCGGCCGAGCCGGTGGCGTCATCGATGCCGGCGGGCGGGGCAAAGGCGCCGACGCGGAAGCCGAAGGGCTTCAAGCCGTCATACTGAAGATAGGCGGTGTAGATATAGCCGTTCTTCTCGACGCCGTTGCCGCCAAAGTCATAGGTGAAGTTGTAGGACCAGTCGCGCCAGGCGGTGCCGGTGAAGCCGAACTGGGCCCGGCGGAAATTCGAACCGCTGTTCAGATCGACATTGGCCGGATTGCGGCCCTGCCCGAAATAGCCGTAGTCGAACTGGATCAGGCTGCGCAGCGCGAAGGTGAAGGCGCCATTGGCGCTGGCGAAGGTAAGACGGCCATTGTCCAGGCCGGTCTTCACCTGGCTGTCGAGGCGGTTGTTGATGTCGGCATACTGGTTTGAAGTGCTGCGCTTCAGATCGATCAGCGCGGCGCTGTTGTTATTTTCTTCCTGGTTCTTTTTAAGCTCGGCAAGCTGCAGCTGAACATTGCGCAGTTGCTGCTCCAGGATTGCGATACGGGGGTCTGACGCCGGCGCGGGTTTGCGCGTCTGCGCCACGGACGGCACGCCCAGCGCCAGCAGCGCCGCACCGACCAGAAGACCAGACCGCAAGAAAACCGTCATAAAACCCCGTCGAAATCTGTCCTGCGCCCTGCCCGGGCCTTTTCAGGCGGCCGCATTGATTCCCAACAATGTCTACCAAGTCAATGGGAATTAGGAAGTATTTGAAAATACAAGAGAAAATGCGAAAGACGCGCTTACAAAGCGCCTGAGCGGCGCAATTGTTGCGCGGCCGCGGCAAGATTTCTGGATTCCAGGATTTCGGCGGTGGCATCCCGGGCCGCCAGAAGGGCCTTGCGGATGGCGCAGACCGACTCCTCGAAGCAATCGTCACATTTGCGGTAGGCCATGACGCTGACGCAGGGGCTGAGCGCCAGCGGGCCGTCGGTGACCCGCAAAACATCGGCAAAGCTGATGTCCTTGGCGGGCCTCCCCAGGGAATAGCCGCCCTGGCGGCCGCGATGGCTGCGCACGATTCCGGTCTTTTTCAGCTCCAGCAGGATGGCTTCCAGGAATTTGCGCGGAATCTTCTCCTTTTCCGCGATTTCGGAAATCTGCACCGGATCAGTGTCGCCCCTGGCCGCCAGAAACAGCAGGGCGCGCAGGGCATACCGGGCCTTTTGGGAGATCATCCCCCATGATACCCCATAAACTCTATGGAATATAGCCAAACCTGTGTCCGCGAAGGCGGGAGGAGGAGCTGGCGTGGCAGCGTCAGCTGCGAAGCCGGAGGGGGGCATCAACGAAGCCGCGACAGCTTGCGACAAGCGGGGCGGTGCGCCCACCGTAAATCCCGCGATAATCTGACAAAAAGCCACGGAGGGCCCACCTCCGGCGCCCCCGGGACCCG
>CANKIV010000082.1 GCA_947482125.1 Alphaproteobacteria bacterium | reverse complement strand
GCTGGGCGTGCTGCGGGCGCAGCAGGGCCGCGTTGAGGAAGCCGGAGAACTGATCGCCGCCGCCCTGGCGCTAAACCCGAATGACGCCGGCGCACTGGTGAATTACGGCAATGTCCTCACCCTGCTGGGCCACTTCGGCGAAGCGGTGGCGAGTTACGACCGCGCCCTGGGAATCGCGCCCGATTCCGAGACCTTCAACAATCGCGGTCATGCCCTGCAAAGCCTGAACCGCACCGCCGATGCCCTGGCCAGCTATGAGGCGGCGCTGGGGCGCGATCCGAACAATGTGCAGGCGCTGTTCAAGCGCGGCGTGATGCTGGGCGAGTTGGGACGGGCCGATGAGGCGCTGGCCAGCTATGACCGCGTCCTGGCGCTGCAGCCAGGCCATGTCGAGGCTCTGAACAATCGCGGCTACGTCTGGTGGTTGAACAAGCATCGCTACGCCCCTGCCATCGCCGACCTGCAAAAGGCCTTTGCCCTGGCGCCGGACCTTCCCTATGCGCGCGGCGCGCTGCTGCACCTGAAAATGTACGTCGCCGACTGGACGGACCTGGCGCGGGAGCGGGCGGAGATCGCGCGCGGCATCGCCGGCGGCCAGCTTGTGGCGCGGCCCTTCATGCTGCAGGCGCTGTCGGACGATCCCGGCGAACTTCAGGCAGCCGCGCGGACCTATGCCCGCGATCTTTATCCTGCCGTTGCGACGGCCGCGCACGATCCGGCGTCACGCAAGGGACACCGGAAGATCCGGCTGGGCTATCTGTCGGGCGAATTGCGCGAACAGGCCACCGCGATTCTGATGGCTGGCCTCTATGAACGGCATGACCGCGAGCGGTTCGAAATCATCGCCATCGACAATGGCAGCGCCGATGCCAGCGCCATGACGGCGCGGCTGAAAAAGGCGTTCGACCAGTGGATCGATATCGGCGCGATGACCGACGCGCAGGCCGCCGCCACAATCCGCAGGGCGGAGATCGACATACTGGTCAATCTCAACGGCTATTTCGGCAAGCACCGCATGGGCGTATTCGCGCAGCGGCCCGCGCCGGTGCAGGTCAACTATCTGGGTTTTCCCGGCACCCTGGGGGCGCCCTATATGGATTACCTCATCGCCGATCGCGTCGTGATTCCCGAAGGCGAAGCGCGCTTCTATGACGAGCAGGTCGTCACCCTGCCCGGCAGCTATCAGGTCAATGATGATCGCGGAAGGCCCATCGCTGCCCCACCAAGCCGCCGCGATGCCGGATTGCCCGAAAGCGGTTTCGTCTTCTGCAATTTCAACCAGAGCTACAAGCTGACGCCCGGCACCTTCGCAAGCTGGATGCGCATCCTTGGGCAGGTGGATGGCAGCGTGCTGTGGCTGCTGGAAGCCGCCGCGCCGTTTGCGGAAAACATCGCGCGTCATGCGCAGGCCCATGGCGTGGCGCCGGAGCGCATCCTGTTCGCGCCCGACCGCGCCCCAGACCGGCATCTGGCGCGGCTGTCGCTGGCCGACCTGTTTCTCGACGGCCTGCCCTACAATGCCCACACGACCGCCAGCGACGCGCTATGGGCGGGCGTGCCGCTGGTGACCCAGCGCGGCCATTCGTTTCCCGGGCGCGTGGCCGCCAGCCTTTTGATCGCGGCGGACCTGCCCGAACTGGTGACGGAAAACGCGGCGGATTACGAAGCGCTGGCGGTGCGCCTGGCGAAAGATCCGGCTGCCTTGAAAGCGATCCGGGAGAAGCTGGGGCAAAGCCGCTCCACCTGCGCCCTGTTCGACACCGATGACTTCCGGCGCAATATCGAAAGTGCCTATCTGGAGATGTGGCGGCGCTGGCTGGCTGGCAAAAGGCCCGAAGGGTTCTGCGTGTGAGGATCAGCATATTCGCCTGCCGCGCGGCCGTGCTACGCTGGTGCCAGCAGCCGCTTGGCATTCATAGCCGTACACGAAGGAGGTTCATTTGCTTGCGCTTCGGTTGTTAATGGCCGCCCTTGTGGCAGCAGGGACCACTGTTCCCGTCGTCGCTGCAGCGCAGCAGGATGTCGCCGGGCAGCTCGACTACGCCTATTTCAAGACCTCAGTCCAGCCGATCTTCACGGCGAAACGCCCGGGGCTGGTGCGCTGCATTCAGTGCCACATGCAGGCCACCGGCAGTCGTTTGCTGCTGCAGTCGTTCGCGGCTGGTGCGACCAGCTGGGATGATGAGCAGTCGCGGAAAAATTTCGAGACGGTCGCGCGGCTGGTTTCTCCAGGCAATCCGGCCGCCAGCCGGTTGCTGATGCACCCGCTCGCGCAAGCCGCGGGAGGCGACCCGTTTCACGCCGGCGGCAAACACTGGGATTCGCAGGACGCACCGGAATGGCGCATCCTCGCCGCCTGGGTACGGGGACAGACGGCCACCGGCGCATCACGTTAGCGCGCCCTCACAGAAGGAGGACTGCCATCATGTGGCACAATCAGAAGTTTCGCCGGTACCTGATGGCGTCCGGCGTGGTGTTGCTCGCCTGGCATCTGACCGCCGCGACGTCCGTCCGGATTATCCAGACCAACGCTGCAGGTGACAACGCCCATGTCATCGACCCGGTCACCAACAAGGTGGTCGGGATCATCGAGGGGGTCGAGATCGTCCACGGGGTGACCTCAGACGCAACCCGGATCTACTTGACCAACGAATCGCTCCACACCCTGGACGTGGTCGATGCCAAAACCTTGAAAGTGACGAAGCGGATCGAGCTGTCCGGCAGGCCGAACAACGTCACGATCACCAAGGACGGGCGCAAGGTCTATGTCGGCATCCGTGAGGAGCCTGGCGCGCTCGATGTCATCGATACCGCGTCGCTCACCCGGATCAGGACGATTCCCGTCGCCGGATCAATTCACAATGTCTATGTGACGCCCGACGGCAAGTTCGCCGTCGCCGGCTCGATTTCCGCCTCGACGATCAGCATTGTCGACATCGCCTCGGACAAGATGGTGCGCACTATCAAGCTGAGCGCCGGCATCCGGCCGATGGTTTTCGACACCAATGCCGACGGCTCGACGAGGAACATCTACGTCCAGCTGTCCGGCTATCATGGCCTGGCCGTGGTCGATTTCGCGAGCGGCCGGGAAACGCAGCGGATCGAGCATCCGGCGATTGCGAACCAGCATCCGCACACCGACGGTCTCCAGGGCGCGCCGGCACATGGGCTCGGCATACCGGCGGATGGCAAGACGCTGTGGTCAACCAGCAAAGTGTATGGCCACGCCTATGTCTATTCGCTGCCCGACCTGAAGCCGATGGGCAGCGTGTTCGTGGGTCAGCATCCCGAATGGATCACCTTCACCCCGGACGGCAAGTGCGCCTATTTCGGAGCGGCGGGTGCAAACATGACTGTGGCCGTCGACGTGAAGGCGATGAAAGTGGTTGCGAATATTCCGGTCGGCCAGGTGCCGAAGCGGATCGCAACAGCCGTTCTGCAGATCGACTAGGGCCGGTGTATTCGCCTGGCGCCAGCGGCGGCTTGGCATTTGGTATCGCCCGCAGCGCGATATTGAGGTGCTGTCACAGCCCGACCCAAAGCGGACATTGCTAGACGTGCCATTGGAAGCGGCGGACCATCTGGTTGCAGTGCATCAAAATTAGGGAATGCGAGACGCTGTTCCTCGGGTTATGCTGCAACAAATATAGTGTTTTTCACGGACGATGTTGCGAGCGATTTCAATTTTCTCGAAAAGGGGACAACAGCATGATCAACGCATTGAAATTCACTTTCCTGGGAATGGCACTTTGCACTTTCGCGCTGCCCGCCGGCGCGCAACCCGTGACGCGTCTGCCAAACCCAAATCCTAGCGCCGTCATTGCCTCGGCCGTCACCGTCCCGGCTGGCTATACCACTTATTATATCAGCGGCATTCCGGGGAGCCCCAAGGACCCCAGCGCCCCCGAAGGCAGCCCGGCACGCTGGGGCGATACCGCCCAGCAGACAGATGACGTGCTCACCAAGCTGGAGGCGGTTCTCACCAAGCTGGGTCTGAATTTCGGCGATGTGGTAAAGGGAACAGTTTTTCTGGTGGGTGATCCGGCCAAGGGCGGCGATATCGATTTCGCTGCCATGAACAGGGAATGGGGCAAGCGGTTCGGCTCCGCGACCCAGCCCAACAAGCCGGCGCGTTCGACCGTCAAGGTTGGCCTGGCGACTCCGGGCGCCCTGGTCGAAATCGAGTTGGTGGCGGTCAAGAAATAGCGCAGCTAAGCAGCTGTTTGAGACGTTGAGATGGTGCCAGTCGGGATTTTGGCTGGCGCGATGAAACACGACCCGTGCCAATTGGGGCTTGGGTAACGGGTTTCTTGGTGCTCGCGGCTTCGACGAGTACCATCCTGCTTTTTTTGAAAATGTTCCGCTGACGCTATTTTCGTGCACGCCTGGAGACAGGCTTGGCGGGATCGAAGTGGATGGCCTTGAGGTTACCCGTGCCCAGATCTTTGGAGCCTGACGGGATGTCGTTACTCTTGAGGATGAAGGCCACGATATCGGTATTGGCACCCGCGCTCAACGCGCCGGGACTATGCATTGGCATTGCGGTGCTGACATAATCGAATAGTGCATCCAGGGTCGAGCCGGACCAGTAGGGCATGAAGCGGCCGACCAGCGGTGGGGTCTCAAAGCTGCCGGACAGGTCGGCACCGTGGCAGCTTGAGCAGCTCTGCATGTAAAGTACGCGACCACGCTCAGCCTGGGCGTCCGTGTAAACGCCATCCCATATCGAAATCCGCCCTTGCTGAGCGACGGCGATACCCGGCGCCACGATAAGGGTCATCATGCCCACCGCGAGAACTGTCTTCAGTCCCATGACCAGTTCCTTTTCAGATTGGGTTGGCAGGGAAACGGGAATAAAGCTCTTCCATAACGCGCACTGCCGCCTCGGCTTCCGCGCGATTGGGCATTTCATTGCTGCTGCCATAGCCTTTCGGGAGGCCATTCCGCGGACCAATGTCGATCATCATGATGCCGTCACTCTTGGACAGAGCTTCGACGTTGCGATAGGTCAGGCCATAATTGACCTCCGGCTGCGGGATCAGCCATTCGGTCTGGCCGCGATGGGGTACCATCGCCTTGTCCTTCCACCAGTCACGCGCCGAATAGCCGGGACAGTTGATGATCACCTTCTCGGGAAGATGCGCCAGCTCGCCCGGCGAATGGAAGTTTCGCATCACGACCTTGCCGCCGGCAGCGAAGAATTCGCTCATCAGGCGATGCCCATACTCGCTGAAGTTGAAGAACAAGCGCGTCGTACGGCGCGCATATTTGACGGGGAAGGGATGGATATCAGGCGTCAGTACCTGAAGCTTGGGGGTGATGTCGCCGATACGGTCTCCGAGTTCGTAATATTCGGGAATCGGCACTGGGCTGGGCGGCGGTGGCGGCAGAGGTGCGTCAAACGGCGTGTCGGAGAGATAATAATGATCGGCGAAAGCCAGCGGGTTTCCCGCCATGCCGATATACTGGCGAAGGTTCTTCCATGAAATGCGGGTCATCCGCTCCCATACATCTCCGAGATTGGGAGGTGCATCGGCAGCCAGCGCCATGTGCGAGGCGGGTGTCCAGCTGCCATTGGCACGCACCGAACGCGTGCTTTGGAACTGCTCGCGGGTATAGATGGTGACCTGAGCGCCGGCCCGCTGCGCCATCAGCGCCGATGTCAGTCCGATGATGCCGCAGCCTACCACTGCGATCCTTTTGGGGCTGCGCGACATGGCCTTTTGCACCTGCATGTCGGCCGAACCCCAGGACAATGACCAGCCGGCACCGCTATGGCCGTAATTGTGTATCACCAAGGCGTCGCCGATCTGCTCGACGTCCAGGCGGGGACCCTTGGTGCGGAACGGCCTGATGCAACACTTGATGTCATAGATGCGGTCGACATGTGCCCGGATCGGAGCCAGGTTGAACGGGCGGTCCATCAGAGGCACGCGCGCGGTCTGGGCTTCTGCGGTTTGGGACAGGGTGGCGCCCAGGCTGGCAAGCCCGCCAAAGGCGAGCGTGTTCTTCAACAAATGCCGACGGTCCATCCTGAATACCCCATCTCAGAATGCCAAAGTCGTAACACGCGGGGGATTTTCCGATCAATGGCATCGGGCTTGGCGGCATCATTCCACGGCAGTGCAACAAGAGAAAATCAAGGTTGCCATGACTGGCTTTTCTCAACAAACTTGGACCATAAGCCAAAGGGGATGGGGCAAATGGCGAAACCGCAAAAGAAAATCCTCCACCGCGCGGCCCTGGCCGTTTTCCTTCTGGCCGGCACGGCAACCGTCGAAGCACAAAGCCCGCCTTCAGCCCAGGCGGATATCCTGATCAAGAACGGTCATGTCGTGGACGGCACCGGCGGCCCGTGGTTCCAGGCCGATGTCGCGATCACCGGTGACAGGATCGTCTATGTCGGCCGCGCGCCGGTAAAGGCCAAGCGCGTCATTGATGCTGTCGGCAAGGTGGTCTCGCCCGGTTTCATCGACATGCATTCCCATTCCGAGTTCGGCCTATCGCTGGATGGTCGCGGCCTCAGCAAGGTCACCCAGGGCATCACCACCGAGGTGATGGGCGAGCATCTGTCGGCAGGCCCGGTGCTGGGCCCGGCGGTGGACGATCCCATGATGGTGACGCCGCCGGTGAAGCGGACCTGGACCACCTTGGGCGGTTTCTTCTCTTACCTGCAGAAGAAGGGTATCGGCCTCAATGTCGCCTCCTATATTGGCGCCGGCCAGGTACGCGCTTCAACGATGGGTTATGAGAACCGCCAGCCCACGCCAGCGGAGATGGACAAGATTAAACAGCTGATCCGGCAGGGCATGCAAGAGGGCGCCTTCGGACTGTCCAACGGCTTGTCCTATGTCCCGAACATGTTCTTTGACACTGCCCAGCTGATCGAATTGTGCAAGGTCGCGGCCAGCTATGGCGGCATCTTCACCATTCATATCCGCAACGTCTCGCCCGGCGACCCGCGCGACAAGGGCCTGAGGGAAGCGATCCAGATCGCCAAGGGTGCCCGCATCCCCGTCGAGATATTCCATCTCGGCGCCAGCGCTCAGATGGAACCCGACCTCTTCATACGGGATGTCCAGCAGGCGCGAGCAGACGGCGTCGACATCACGGGCAATTCATACCCTTACGAGACCGGCTGGACATACCTGACCCAGGCGCTGCCGGCCTGGGCGCAGGAAGGCGATTCCGCAGACATTGTGGCGCGACTTCAAAAGCCCGACACCCGTTCGCGCATCCTGGCCGAGATGAAAGACCGCGACTTCTCAACCCTGAAGGTGGCCTCGGTAAATCCGGAATTTGACGGCAAGCGCCTGGCCCAGATCGCTGACGAGATGCACGTCTCGCCGCAAGAGGCGCTGCTGAACATCCTGGTCAACATGAAGGGTGAGGGCTTTCAGATCGGGCTTCCCACCGGCAAGCGGGACGCGATCGTCACCCAGATGCTCAACAATCCCTGGATGGATATCGGCTCGGACGGCATCGCGTTGCCTGCCGATGTACGCACCTCCTTCGGAAGCCCGCATCCGCGTTCCTTCGGCAGCCATACAAGGCTGCTGTCGGAGTATGTGCGCGAACGCCATGTCTTCACCTTGGAGGAAGCGGTTCGCAAGATGACCTCCCTGCCCGCCAACCGGTTGGGGTTGGCCGATCGCGGCATCCTGCGCGAGGGGCTAAAGGCCGACGTGGTGGTGTTCGACCCGGCCACCATCAAGGATATGGCAACCTACGAAAATCCGACCCAATATTCCCGAGGCGTGGATTGGGTTCTGGTTAACGGCAAGGCGGTAGTGGCGGATGGCAAGCCGACCAATGCCCTGCCCGGCCACATCCTGCGCGGTCCCGGTTATAGGCCGGGTATCCGGTAATTGATCTTGGAAAGGGTCGGAGAGAGGCCCGGTCGCCTACAAGAACACGGAATGTCTGCTTCTGGCGCATAGCGGAAATTTGACACCGGATAGCTTGATCTAAGGGGATAGGTCTAACGAATCTACAGTGCGGCGCGGCATAGGCCGGATGCATGCCAACGAATAGGCTGGCGGAAGGCTGGACTGGAGCGAGCCGCGTGACCATGCTTTCTCCATTTTGAAGGAGGCATCACCATGCCTAACATTACTGCTAACGGTATCAACCACCACTATGAGCAGCAGGGTGCGGGCGAACCGCTGATTCTCATTCCATATCTGGCTGCGGATAATGCCTGCTATGCGTTCCAGGTGGCGGATTATGCCAAGCACTTCACCTGCATCTCGCTCGATCTGCGCGGCACCGGCGAGAGCGCAAGCTCAGAGGAACCCTATTCGACAGAAGACCTGGCCGATGATGTCGCTGCTGTGATGGCAGCGCTCAAGATCGAGCGAGCCCATGTCTTCGGTCTGTCGCTGGGCGCGGCGGTGGGGATGTGGCTCGCGGCGAAACATCGGGACAGGGTTGCATCCCTTTCGCTGCATAGCGGCTGGGACCGGTCGGATCCCTTCCTGAAGACGGTCGTGCAGGGCTGGCAGGTGATGGCCGGTGGTTTGAGCGACGTGGCAGGCATGGTGGTCCAGGGCATTTTTCCCTGGTGCTTCACGCCGGAACTTTATGCGGCCAGGCCGGAATACATTGAATCGTTGGCCGACTTCGTGCGGGGCCGACCGCGCCAGACGCTGGAAGCATTTATCCTGCAATCGGGCGCGGTGATCGAGCATGACGCCACCGCCGTTTTGTCGTCCATTGCCGCGCCCACCCAAATCACGTTTGGCCGCCACGACCTGGTGACGTCAACGCGCTTTGCGCAACCGCTGACGCAGGCGATCCCGACAAGCGAGCTGCATGTATTTGCAGACTGCTCTCATGCACCGATCTATGAAAATGTCGCAGCCTTCAACGAGGTTTCACTAGCGTTCCTCAAGCGGCACGCTGGCTAGCTGCCGGATGGGAGGCAGTCACAGGCAATTCAGTCATAACTCATCGATCACACCCAATGTCAGCTTTTGGCACAAAGCGGATATTCCGGTGAATGCGAATGTGCCGGCGTGTGGCAAGGCCGGTTGGAAATGCGATTCCGTCTTTTCCCGCACCGGAAAAATAATCGTTGTGCGTCCAGCGATTGGGAAAAGGTCTGGTGCGGTCGAGAAGACTCGAACTTCCACGGGTTGCCCCGCTACCACCTCAAGGTAGTGCGTCTACCGTTCCGCCACGACCGCACAGTCCTGGAAAAATTCCCGGTAAGACCGGGGGTTTAGCAAGCAAGGGGGGCTAAAACAAGCCTCGTTCCGGCGGGCAAAAAGCCCGTCAGATACCGCCGCCATCCGTCAGATGGATGCCGCACTCGTCCTTGTCCATGCCCGACCAGCGGCCGGCACGATAGTCCTCGCCGGCCTGGACGCGGCGGGTGCAGGGCATGCAGCCGATGCTGGGATAGCCGTCCTCGACCAGCGGGTGGCGGGGCAGATTGTTGCGCTCGGTGAAGGCTTCCAGCTGGTGCAGGTCCCACTGCCACAGCGGGTTGAAGCGATAGCGGCCGCCCGAATATTCGACCGGCTGCATGTCGGCGCGCTCGCGGGTCTG
>CANKIV010000081.1 GCA_947482125.1 Alphaproteobacteria bacterium | reverse complement strand
CAAACGGGGCGGGACACTTGTCCAAGCGGGCGGCGGCTGTCAACGCGGGCAGGTGGGCCGTGTACATCTTATGGTTGAAAATATTGCTATATTTGATATCAAATAAAACCATAGGTTGTTATTCCGTCCTGCGGCCAATCATGGTTAAGCCTCGAAAGGTTTCTGAATTCGTAACGACGGCGGGCGGGCAAAAACCCGCCCCTCCGCTGGCTGGAATGCTCGCCGCGGACCTTTTTCTCCCCGGATCAGGCGGTTAGGCCGCCCCCCTATCCGGAACTTTCGCGAAAAATTATTTCTGCGGGACCTGATTTCGCGCAGCCGTCAGGCCCAGGAGACCCGGTTTCCGGGGTGGCGGATGCAGCGGCCCGCCAGTTCCAGCTCCAGAATGACGGTCAGGACGGCGCCCGCCGGCGCGCCCAACTGGCGGATCAGCTCGTCCACCTCCACCGGGGCGGGACCCAGCGCTTCTTCCACCCGGGAACGGATGCGATCGGCTTCTTCTTCAAGGCCTGCCGCCGGTGATGCGGGGCTGGCCGCGTCCGGTTCGGCAAAGCCCGCGCCCAGCATCGGGCGCAGCACCGCCAACACATCCTCGGCATGTTCGGTCAGGCTGGCGCCTTCGCGGATCAGGCGGTTGGCGCCCCGGGCCCGGGGATCCAGCGGCGAGCCTGGGACCGCGAAAACCTCGCGCCCCTGATCCAGGGCATATTGGGCGGTGATCAGCGAGCCGGACTTTTCCGCCGCTTCCACCACCACCACGCCGCGCGCCAGGCCGGAAATAATGCGGTTGCGGCGCGGGAAGTGGCGCGCCTGGGGCGCTTCGCCCAGCCGCATTTCGGAAACGATCACACCTTGGTCGCGGATGGCGGCGTAGAGTTTTTCATTCTCGGGCGGATAGACGATGTCCACGCCGCCGGCCACCACCGCCACGGTGCCGACCGCCAAGGCTGCTTCATGGGCGCTGGCGTCGATGCCGCGCGCCAGACCCGACACCACCACCAGACCGGCGAAACCCAGCTCGCGCGCCAGCGTGTCGGTGAACTTGCGGGCCAGGGCGCTGGCATTGCGGGCGCCGACAATGGCGACCATTTCCTTTTGCAGCAGATGCGGGTGACCCAGCACGCTGATCAGCGGCGGTGGGGCCTCGAGCGCTGCCAGCCCGCGGGGGAATTCCGGCTCACAAGCGGCGATCAAGCGTCCGCCCAGCTTGTTCAGTTGCGCGATCTCTTGTTCGGCTTGCGCGGCATCGGGCAGCACAAAGTTCTTGCCGCCGCCGCGGCTGGCCATGCGCGGCAATTCTTCCAGGGCGGCTGTGGCTGTGCCGAAGCGCCGGATCAGGTTCTGGAAGGTGACAGGCCCTACATTCTCGGTGCGCGACAGGCGCAGCCATGCACGGCGTTCGCTGTCTGTAAGCTGCGCCATTGCGTCAGCTTTTCGCGCCGATGCGCGGTTCGGCGCCGCGCAACAACCGGCGGATATTGTCCCGGTGCATGTAAGTAATGAGCGCCGACAGGAGGAGCGCCAGCGCGGCAAAGCCATGATGGCCGAACAGCAAAAAATAGGCGGGTGACAGCGCAATGGCGATCAGGGCCGAAAGCGACGAGATGCGCCAGATGAAAGCCGCGCCCAGCCAGGTGCCGGCCACCAGAAATCCCACCGGCCAATAGAGCGCCGTGCTCACCCCCAGAAAAGTGGCGACACCTTTGCCGCCCTTGAATTTCAGCCAGACAGGAAACAGATGGCCCAGCACCGCGCCCAGGCCTGCGAAGATTTCCGCGCCCGGCGGCAGCAGCAGCCGGGCGGCTATTACCGCGACCGCGCCCTTGATGCCATCGCACAGCAGGGTCGCCGCGGCCGCCCATTTTTTGCCGGTGCGCAGCACATTGGTGGCGCCGATATTGCCCGAACCGATCTTGCGCACATCGCCGGCGCCGGAAATCCAGCTGAAGAAAAGCCCGGATGGAATCGTGCCCAGCAGATAGCCGAGCAGCAAAGCCTGCAGCAGGACGGGCATGGTCATGTCCGCGACGATGCCAGCCTTTGCGGCGAAAATCTATCTGGCGTCAAACACGCATTCGCCGCCGACATAGGTGGCGCGGGCGCGGCCCTGGAATTTGCGGCCCTCAAAGGCGGTGTTACGGGCGCGGGAGTGCAGTTTTTCGGCATCCACCACGAAGGGTTCGCCGGTATCGATCAGGACCAGATCGGCGGGCGCGCCCCTGGCCAGGGTGCCGGTGGGCAGGCCGAAGATGCGCGCCGGCGCGGCGGTCATGGTCCCCAGCACGTGGGAAAGGCTGGCATGGCCCTCATGCACCAACGACAGCGCGGCTGCGAGCAGTGTCTCCAGCCCCACCGTACCGGCGGCGGCCGATGCGAATGGCTGGCGCTTGGTGTCGGCCCCCTGGGGCTCATGACTGGAAACGATGGCGTCGATCATGCCCGAGGCAACGCCTTCCACCATTGCGGCGCGGTCGGCTTCGCTGCGCAGTGGCGGGCGCACCTTGCGGAAGGTGAGATAGGCGCCGACATCCAGCTCGTTCAACATCAGGTGATGGGCGCTGACGCCGCAGGTGACCGGCAGGCCGCGTGCCTTGGCGGCGGCCACTGCTTCCAGTGCGGCGCGGGTGGAAATCTGGCCGAAATGGTAGCGCGCGCCGGTCAGCTCGACCAACCGTATGTCACGCTCCACAATCATGGCTTCGGCGATGGCGGGGGCGGCCGGCAGGCCCAGCCGCGTGGCGAATTCGCCTTCAGTGGCGGATGCGTTCAGGACCAGTTCGGGATCCTCGGCATGGCCGATGACCAGGGCGTTGAACGTTGCGGCATAGGAGAGAGCGCGGCGCAGCACGCGCGCATTGGCGATGGAGCGGTCGCCGTCGCTGAAGCCGATGGCGCCGGCTTCCTGCAGCAAACCGATCTCGGTCATGGTTTCGCCCAGCAGCCCGCGGGTCAGCGCCGCGCAGGGCAGTACCCGCACCTTGGCGGTGGCGGCGGCCCGGCGCAGCAGGAAATCCACCAGCGAGGGTTCGTCGATCACCGGATCGGTGTTGGGCATCACCACCATGGAGGTAACGCCGCCGGCGGCGGCCGCCATGCTGGCTGACTCCAGGCTTTCGCGATGTTCACCGCCGGGTTCACCGGTGAAGACGCGGCAGTCGATCAGACCGGGGGCCAGCACCAGGCCTCGGCAGTCGATCACTTCGGGGTCGTTCGGCTCTGCATCGTTGAACAGGCGCGGGCCGACATCGACAATGACGCCATTCTCGACCAGCAAGCCGCCCTTGGCGTCCAGCCCGCTTGCGGGATCGATCAGGCGCGCATTGCGAAAGGCGATCCTGCGGTTCATGACAGCCCCCGCGACAGCGCATCGAGAATGGCCATGCGGATGGCGACGCCCATCTCCACCTGTTCGGCGATCAGGCTGACCTGCACATCGTCGGCAATGTCGGAGGCAATCTCCACGCCCCGGTTCATCGGTCCCGGATGCATCACCAGCGCGCCGGGCTTGGCATGGGCCAGCTTGGCGCGGTCCAGGCCATAGAAGCGGAAATATTCCCGCGCCGACGGCACGAAGGCGCCGCTCATTCTTTCCAGCTGGAGGCGCAACATCATCACGATGTCGGCGCCCGCCAGGCCCGCCTTCATGTCGGTATAGATTTCCACCCCGAAACGCTCGGCATCGCAGGGCAGCAGGGTGCGTGGCGCCACCAGCCGCACCCGCGCGCCCATCATGGAAAGCAGGCGCAGGTTGGAGCGGGCGACGCGCGAATGCAGCACGTCGCCGCAGATGGCGACGACCAGGCCTTCAAAACCACCCAGCCGTCGGCGGATCGTCAGCGCGTCCAGCAGGGCCTGGGTGGGATGCTCATGGGCGCCGTCGCCGGCATTGATCACGCTGCAGTCCAGCTTGCGCGAGAGCAGTTCGGCAGCGCCGGCATCCTGATGGCGCACCACCAGTATGTCGGGCCGCATGGCATTGAGGGTCGAGGCGGTGTCGATCAGGGTCTCGCCCTTGGCGACCGACGAGGTCTTGATGCTCATGTTCATGACGTCCGCGCCCAGCCGCTTGCCGGCCAGCTCGAAGCTGGACTGGGTGCGGGTGGAGGATTCGAAGAACAGGTTGATCAGGGTGCGGCCCTTGAGCAGGGCGGTCTTCTTGTCGGTGGCGCGGCCCTGCACGACATAGGTCTCGGCCAGGTCGAGCAGCGCGGTGATTTGAAAAGGGGAAAGGCCTTCGATCCCGAGCAGATGGCTCGATTTGAGGATCGGTGTGGCGTCCGGCGATGTCATTAAAGCGGGCCTTATAAAGTTCAAATCCGGGTCGGGCAACCCCCAGCCGGTTAACCGTCAGGACGCCATTTCTTCCAGTGTACGCCCCGCCGGTTCGGGCAGGAACAGGATGGCGATCAAAGTGATGGGGATAGCTGCCAGCAGCCACTGGATCGCGGCACCGTGGCTGCCGAGAATATCGTAAAGCACGCCTTCCAGCGCCAGGGCCACAGCGCCGAAACTGATCTCCAGCATGTAGCGCAGGCCCGAAACCGTGGCGCGGTACTGGGTGGGCACGATTTCCAGCGCGAAGCCGGCAATCAATGCGTCGCCGGAGAAGAAACCGAAGAAGGCCAGGATCCACAGCACGGGGATCGCCCAGCCCGGGACTCCGCTATAGAAGAGAAAAAAGCAGATAACGGCGAGGCTGACGATGGCAAAGGCCATCGGCTTGCGGCCCACCCGGTCGGACAGCCGTCCAGCCAGGATCGCCAGGGCCAGCCCGATCAGGCCGCCCGGAATCAGCAGCATGGTCACCTGGGCCGGCGAATAGTGGTAAGTGTCCTGCAAATATTTCTGCGCCAGCACGGTGGCGGGTGAAATGGCGAAGCCGAAGGCCGAGGCTGCCATCACCACCAGCGCAACCCGGCGGGGATATTGCCGCGCAATGTCCCTGACCAGCCGCAGCGCCTGCGCGCTTTTCGAGCCCAGACCCTCGTGTTTCGCAAACCGTTCGGTCTCGGGCAAATGGCGACGCAGATAAGCCACCGCGAACAGTGGCAGCGCCCCGATGACATAAATGGCGCGCCAGCCATAAGGCAGCAAGTTGACCAGGCCGAACACCAGCGATGCCATCCCGGCGCCGAAATAATACATGGCGCTTAAGGTGCCGTTGGCCCAGCCACGCGCCTGCGCCGCCACGACTTCCGCGACCACGACAAAGCACAGCATTTCTTCGGCATAACCGAAGACGCGCGTGAAGAACTGCGCCCAGACGAAACTTTGATATCCGGGGGCGAAGGCGGTAACGAGCGTAAAGCCGGCCTGGGCCAGAAGCGTCACCAGCAAAAGCCGCCGCCGACCTATGATGTCAGCACTGGCAGCCAGCAGCAGCGCGAAGATCGCGGCGATGCGGAAATAGGCCGCGGTCAGCCCAACCTGGTTTTCGGGTATCTGAAGTTCGACCTGAATCTGCGGTATCGCCAGGCCGAAGATATTCTGGTCGAAGCCCGCAAAAAGCGCCGCGGCGCCCACCAGAAGAATTGTGCGCTCCTGCCGCTTGTCCATTTGCTCATATTGGGGGTCGGGCCGCAGGCCGGGGGGCAGCCAGCGGAAGCGTGCCGGCGCGCTATTGTCGCTCATCGCAGATTCCTCAACCGGTCGAGAGCCGCCTGCAGCAAATAGGCGGCGGCCATCTTGTCCACCACTTCATCGCGGCGGCGGCGGGACGCGTCAGCCTCGAGCAGGGTGCGGGTCACGGCGCTGGTGGAAAGTCGTTCATCCTGAAATACGACGGGCAGGGGGCTGCGGTTCACCCAGTTGCGGCCGAAGGCCCGGGCCGACTGGGCGCTGGGGCCGTTGGTTCCGTCCATGTTCAGGGGCAGGCCGACCACCAGCCCGCCGACCCCCTGCGCACTTATTATAATGTCCAGCTGGGCGGCATCGGCGGCGAATTTGCCTCTTTTCAGGGTCTGCATGGGGGTGGCGATGGACAGGCCGGTGTCGGACAGGGCCAGGCCGATGGTCTTTTCGCCCAAATCCAGCCCCAGCAGGCGTAGCCCCGGGTCCAGTTTCAGTTCTTCAAGCGCAATGACCGCCAAAATGGCCCCCTTTTGCTTGCCTCCGGACCCCCCGGTTGCTAGCAAACCCACTCCTCTAACACAGCAGGAACCTCATGTCCGTCGACAAGGACACCGTGCGCCGCATCGCCAAACTGGCCCGCCTGGCCGTGCCGGAAAGCCGGCTCGAGCCGATGGCCGGCGAGCTCAACGGCATCTTCCAGTGGGTCGAGATGCTGGGCGAGGTCAATGTCGAAGGCGTGCCGGCCATGACCAGTGTGGTGGCGCAGAAACTCAAGTGGCGCGAGGACAAGGTGACCGACGGCGGCAAGGCCGACGAGCTGATGGTCAACGCGCCGGAAGGCACCGACCATTTCTTCGTGGTGCCCAAGGTGGTCGAATAATGTCTGATCTGATCGCCATGACCCTGGCCGAGGCGCGCGATGCCATCCGGGCCAAGAAGATTTCCTCCAAGGAACTGACCGGCGCCTTCGTGAAAGCGATTGAAGCCGGGCGGCCGCTCAATGCCTTCATCACGGAAAGCGGCGAACAGGCGATGCTGATGGCCGATGCCGCCGACCGGCGTATCGCCAAAGGAAGTTTGGGCGCACTGGAAGGTCTGCCGCTGGCGATCAAGGACCTGTTCTGCACCAAGGGCACCCGCACCACGGCAGCGTCGAAGATCCTGGGCAATTTCGTGCCGCCTTATGAATCCACCGTCACCCAGAATCTGTGGGATGCCGGCGCGGTGATGCTGGGCAAGACCAACCTGGACGAATTCGCCATGGGCTCGTCCAACGAGACCTCCGCCTTCGGCCCGGTGTTCAATCCCTGGCGCGCCAACAACTCCAACGCCAATCTGGTGCCGGGCGGTTCCTCAGGCGGCTCGTCCGCCGCCGTTGCCGCCGACCTGTGTCTGGCCGCCACCGGCACTGACACGGGCGGCTCCATCCGCCAGCCCGCCGCCGTCACCGGGCGGGTGGGATTGAAGCCGACCTATGGCCGCTGCTCGCGTTTCGGCATCGTCGCCTTCGCCTCGTCGCTGGACCAGGCCGGACCCATGACCAAGACGGTGCGTGACGCCGCCATCATGCTGGGGACCATGGCCAGCGTGGATGCCAGGGATTCCACCAGCATGGATGTGCCGGTGCCCGATTACGAAAAGCTGCTGGAAGGCGGCATCAAGGGCCTGAAGGTCGGTATTCCCAAGGAATACCGCATCGACGGCGCCCCGGCCGAGATCAATGCGCTATGGTCGAAGGGCGCGGAATGGCTGAAGGCCCAGGGCGCCGAGATCGTGGAGGTCTCGCTGCCCCACACCAAATATGCGCTGCCGACCTATTACATCGTGGCGCCGGCGGAATGTTCGTCCAACCTGGCGCGCTATGACGGCGTGCGCTTCGGTCACCGCGCATCCGGCGTTCATGACATCACCGATCTGTATGAAAAGAGCAGGGGCGAGGGTTTCGGCGCCGAAGTGCAGCGCCGCATCCTGATCGGCACCTATGTCCTGTCGGCGGGTTATTATGACGCCTATTACTCCCGCGCCCAGAAGCTGCGCACCCTGATCAAGCGCGATTTCGACCAGGCCTTCGAGAAATGCGACGTGCTGCTGACCCCAACCACGCCGGGTCCGGCCTTCGCGGTGGGGGCCAAGACCACCGACCCGCTGGAAATGTATCTGCAGGACGTCTTCACGGTGACGGTGAACCTGGCAGGCCTGCCCGGTATCTCGGTGCCGGCTGGCCTGACCGAAACCGGCCTGCCGCTGGGCCTGCAGCTGATCGGCAAGGCCTTTGACGAGGCCACCCTGCTGCGCGCCGCGCAGGCGATCGAGACGGCGGCGGATTTCAAGCACAGCCCGGCCAAGTGGTGGACCCTATGAGTGCGGCGGAAAAGTCCAAGACCCTGAAGGGCGAAACCGGCGATTGGGAAATCGTCATCGGCATGGAAGTCCATGCCCAGGTCCTGTCCAAGTCCAAGCTGTTTTCCGGGGCCTCCACCGAATTCGGGGCCGAGCCCAACAACCAGGTGTCGTTCATCGATGCCGGTTTTCCCGGCATGCTGCCGGTGATCAATGAGAAATGCATCGAGCAGGCGGTTCGCACCGGGCTGGGCCTCAAGGCCCAGATCAACCTGCGCTCGCTGTTCGACCGCAAGAACTACTTCTATCCCGACCTGCCTCAGGGCTATCAGATCAGCCAGTACAAGGACCCCATCGTGGGCGAGGGCGAGGTCCTGATCGACCTCAAGGATGGGGAAACCATCAAGGTCGGCATCGAACGCCTGCACCTGGAGCAGGATGCCGGCAAAAGCCTGCATGACCAGCATCCCGACAGCAGCTTTGTCGACCTGAACCGCTCCGGCATTGCCCTGATGGAGATCGTCACCAAGCCGCACATGCGCACATCCGAGGAAGCCGCGGCGTTCCTGAAGAAACTCAGGGCGATCGTGCGTTATCTGGGGACCTGTGACGGCAATATGGACGAAGGCTCCATGCGCGCCGACGTCAATGTCTCGGTCTGCCGGGTCGGCGGCTATGAAAAGTTCCGCGAGACCGGCAGCTTCAAGCATCTGGGGACGCGCTGCGAGATCAAGAACGTCAATTCCATGCGGTTTGTCGCCCAGGCGGTGGAATATGAAGCGCGCCGCCAGATCGAAGTGATCGAGGGCGGCGGCACGATCCGCCAGGAGACCCGGCTGTATGACAACAAGGCGGGGGAGACCCGGTCGATGCGCTCCAAGGAAGAGGCGCATGACTATCGTTATTTCCCAGATCCCGACCTGTTGCCGCTGGAGCTGGACGCCGGTTGGGTCGAAGCCATCCGCAAGACGCTGCCCGAACTGCCCGATGAGAAGAAGGCGCGCTTCGTGGCGCAGGGCCTGTCGGCCTATGACGCCTCGGTTCTGGTCGCGGAACGCGAACTGGCGGACTTTTACGAAGAGCTGGCCAAGGGTGTTGACGCCAAGGCTGCCGCCAACTGGCTGAACAATGAAGTGCTGGGCCGCCTCAATCGTGACGGTCTGTCAATTACGCAGGTGCCGGTCAGCGCGGCGGCCAACAATGCCATCATCGTCATGGTCGCGGACAAGACCATCTCCGGGAAGATCGCCAAGGACCTGCTGGACATCGTCTGGACCGAAGGCGGCGACCCGCGGGCCGTGGTCGAGGCGCGCGGCATGAAGCAGGTGACCGACACCGGCGCCATCGATGCCGCCATCGAAGCGGTGATCGCCGCCAATCCCGACAAGGTGGAAGAGGTGAAGGCCAAGCCGAAGCTCGCCGCCTGGTTCGTCGGTCAGGTGATGAAGCAGACGGGTGGAAAAGCGAATCCGACGGCCGTCAACGCCGCCCTCAAGACCCGACTCAATTTGCCCGACGAGGGGTGATTCGCACAAAATGCGCAAAATGCGGACCAGCCCCGCAAAATGCGCACTTTTTTTTCCGTGTACGGAATATCGCATATAACCTTTGTAAAATGCGGGTTTCCTGCATTTCGCGATTTTTCGGCTTTTTCGAAAGCCCCCATGCAGTTGCATTTCAAAATGCAAGTAATTCATATTGATGACGTTTTGGGGGGCGACATAAGTCGTTCAGACCCGAACAAACGATAGAGGAGTTGAACATGGCTGCGAAGAAAAAGGCT
>CANKIV010000080.1 GCA_947482125.1 Alphaproteobacteria bacterium | reverse complement strand
GCCGGTGCGATGGATGACATGGGTGGTCACGTCGCTGTGGCGCTTGCCGTCCAGCAGCGCGACGCCGGACAGATGGGCCTCGGCACCCTCGCCTTCCAGCGCGATTTCCACTTCCATGCGCGACAGCTTGCTGCCGAAGGCGGCGAAGTGGGCGCGGTACTGCGCGCCCTGCGCGATGCGCACCGACACTTCTTCCACCATCACGGCATCGCCCGCATTGGGCGAGATTCGCACATGTTCCAGACGGGCATTCTCGCCCAGCACGATTTCCAGACCGGCATTGCGAAACCGCTCCACGGTCACGCCTTCCACCAGGGTCAGGGATGCGCCATCTTCCAACACCAGAAGGCCGCGAACATGACCGGCACCGGCGAATTCAAACTTCAGCGGCTCGGCGATAACGAGGCCCTTCGGCACCCGGAAAGCGGTGCCGCCAGCCGCCAGCGACAGCGAGGCAGCGCTCATCGTATTGCGATCGGCTTGGCCGAAATATTCCCGCACCCAGTCGGGCGGATTGGTTCCGGCCAAGTCGAAGGTCTCGATCCCGGCGGGCAGATGCAGGGTGTGCAACTCCGCCTGCCCTGCCCCAACCCCCGCTTCACCCAGCGCCGACCGGAGGTCGGAATATTTCCAGTCCTCCACCCGGCGATGCGGCACGCCGCGCGCGCGGAAGATCGCGGCCGCTTCGTTGCGGCGCGCTTCCGGCAGTCCCAGGGCGGTGATGCCCGTCATGCCGGCACCTTTATGATGTGCTCATAACCCTTGGCTTCCAGCTCGAGCGCCAGTTCCTTGCCGCCTTCGGCCACGATACGGCCACCGGCCAGAACATGGATGCGGTCGGGCACGATGTAATCCAGCAGGCGCTGGTAATGCGTGATCACCAGCATGGCACGCGAAGGATCGCGCAGGGCATTGACGCCTTCAGCCACGACGCGCAGGGCGTCGATATCAAGCCCGGAGTCGGTTTCATCCAGAACCGCCAGCTTGGGCTCGAACACCGACATCTGCAGGATTTCCAGCCGCTTCTTTTCACCGCCGGAAAAACCCACATTCAGCGGGCGCTTGAGCATGTCCTCGCTGACATTCAGGGTCTTGGCCTTGGCGCGCACCAGCTTCAAGACGCCGATGGCGTCCAGATCGGCTTCGCCCCGGGCACGGCGCTGGGAATTCAGTGCGGTCTTGAGGAATGTCATGGTGGTGACGCCGGGAATCTCTACCGGATACTGCATCGCCAGGAAGACTCCCTTGGCGGCGCGTTCTTCCGGCTTCAGCGCGGTCAGGTCTTCGCCATTATAGGTGATGGAGCCGCCGGTGATGTCGTATCCGGCGCGGCCCGCCAGCACATAGGACAGGGTGGACTTGCCAGACCCGTTGGGACCCATGATGGCGTGCACCTGGCCGGGCTGGATCGACAGCGTCAAGCCCTTGAGGATTTCCTTGCCGCCGACCGCGACGTGCAGATTCTTGATGTCCAGCATGACTAACCCACAGAACCTTCCAAAGAGATGCCGACCAGTTTTTGCGCCTCGACGGCGAATTCCATCGGCAGTTGCTGCAGCACTTCGCGGCAGAAACCATTGACGATCAGCGACACCGCCTCGTCCTGCGGGATACCGCGCTGCAGGCAATAAAACAGCTGGTCCTCCGCGATCTTGGAGGTCGTCGCCTCATGCTCGATGCGCGCGGTCGAATTGCGGCTTTCGATATAGGGCACGGTATGGGCGCCGCAATCGCCGCCGATCAGCAGCGAGTCGCACTGGGTGTAGTTGCGGGCATTCTTCGCCTTGCCATAGACGCTGACCAGCCCGCGATAGGTGTTCTGCGCCTTGCCGGCGGAAATACCCTTGGAAATGATGCGCGAGCGGGTATTGGCGCCCAGATGGATCATCTTGGTGCCGGTATCGGCCTGCTGGTAATTGTTGGCGATGGCGATGGAATAGAATTCGCCCACGCTTTCGTCGCCGCGCAGGATGCAGCTGGGATACTTCCAGGTGATGGCCGAGCCGGTTTCCACCTGGGTCCAGCTTATCTTGGACTTCTTGCCCCGGCAGTCGCCGCGCTTGGTGACGAAGTTGAAGATGCCACCCAGCCCGTTCTCGTCACCAGGATACCAGTTCTGCACTGTGGAATACTTGATCTCGGCATTGTCCAGGGTCACCAGCTCGACAACGGCGGCGTGCAACTGGTTCTCGTCGCGCTTGGGCGCGGTGCAGCCTTCCAGGTAACTGACGAAGCTGCCTTCGTCGGCAATGATAAGGGTGCGCTCGAACTGACCGGTCTCCGAGGCATTGATGCGGAAATAGGTGGAAAGCTCCATCGGGCAGCGCACGCCCTTCGGCACATAGACAAAGGTGCCGTCGGAAAACACCGCCGAATTCAGGGTGGCGAAGAAATTGTCCGTCACCGGCACCACCATGCCCAGATACTGCTTCACCAGGTCAGGATAGTCGCGGATGGCTTCGGAGATCGGGCAGAAGATCACCCCCGCCTCGTTCAGCTTGTCCTTGAAGGTGGTGGCGACCGAGACGCTGTCGAACACCGCGTCCACTGCCACGCCGGCCAGCGCCATCTGCTCGTGCAGCGGGATGCCCAGCTTCTTGTAGGTTTCCAGCAGCTTGGGATCGACTTCATCCAATGACTGCTTAAGCGGCGTGTTCTTGGGCGCCGCGTAATAATAGGAATTCTGATAGTCGATCTTGGGATAATGTACCCGGGCCCAGTCCGGCTCCTTCATGGTCAGCCAGCGCCGGAACGCGCCCAGCCGCCATTCCAGCATCCATTCCGGCTCGCCCTTCTTGGCGGAAATAAAGCGCACCGTGTCTTCGGACAGGCCCTTGGGCGCCATGTCCATCTCGATATCGGTGACAAAGCCGTATTTGTACTTCTCGCCGATCTCGGCGACCTGGCTTTTGGTCTCGGCAGCGATGCTCATGCCGCCTCCCTTGCGCGCACGCGCTCATGCAATTTGACCAACGAATGAATCGCGGCATGGACGTCGTCCATGGTTGACGACCAGCCGAAGCTGGCGCGCAGGGCGCAGGCAGCCAGGCTTTGCTCGACGCCCATGGCAGCCAGGACATGACTGACGGCCACTTTGCCGCTGGAGCAGGTCGAGCCCGAACTCATCATCACGCCATCAAGATCCAGGCCGATCAACGCGGTCTCTGAAGTGAGGCCCGGAACCGCGAAGCCGGAGGTGCTGCACAGGCGCGGCGCGCCCTCGCCAAAAATCACGGTTTCGGGAATCGCCGCCTTCAGCGCCGTTTCAAAATGATCGCGCAAATGGGCGATACGGGCGCGTTCGCCGTCCGCGTTCGACAGCACATGGGCAGCAGCGCCGAAGCCGGCAATGCCGGACAGATTTTCAGATCCCGCGCGCAGGCCCCGCTGATGCCCCCCGCCGACCAGTTGTGGCGCGAGCGGCGCGCCATCAGCGACGATAAATACACCCGACCCGATCGGGGCGGCCATCTTGTGGCCCGACAGGACCATGTAGTCGCAAAGCGGGAAATCCAGGTCGATCTTGCCGGCGGCCGGCACGGCATCGATCATCAACAGCCCGCCCGCCTCATGCACCATGCGCGAAACTTCGGCGATGGGCTGAATGACGCCTATCTCGTTGTTGGCGGCCATCACCGCCACAAGCGCGCGGCCCTTGCCCTCGCGCAGCGCCACGCGCAACGCCTCAAGATCGATCACGCCGTCCGCGGTGACCGGCAGTACCGTCACATGGACCCAGGGAAAGCGTTCCGCCAGCCGAACGGCGTTGGCCAGCACCGCCTTGTGCTCGACGGCGGAAACAAAAATGCGGGTGATCCGCCCGGCCGCCTTGGTACCATCGCCTTCCAGCGAACCTTCGGCGGCCCCGAACAATGCCAGATGGCAGGATTCGGTAGCGCCACTAGTGAAGATCACCTGCGCAGGCTTGGCGCCGACCAAGGCGGCGATGCGCTCTCGCGCCTCTTCCATGACAGCGCGCGCGGCACGGCCGGCGCCATGAATGGAGGATGGGTTGCCGCCGATGGTCAGCGCATGCGTCACCGCCGAAAGGGATTCGGGGCGCAGCGGCGATGTCGCATTGTGATCCAGGTAATGCATGTCAGGCCGCCGCAGTCTCGCTGTCGAGAAGCGCGTTCATGTCGTTGCAGGGCTTGGCGCGGCCCAGCACCCGGCGCTCGACCACGTCGGCCAAGGACACCGAGGACAGGAACACATGAATCTGCTGACCCAGTTCTTCCCACAGGTCATGGGTGACACAGCGGGCGCCCGTCTTGGTGCAGCCCTTGGTGCTGCCGGTCTTGCAGCGGGTGGCGGCGATTGGCTCATCCACCGCCATGATGATGTCGGCGATGCGCAGTTCGCCGGAGGGACGCGACAGGCGATAGCCGCCGCCGGGGCCGCGCACACTGGTGACCAGGCCGCCGCGCCGCAACTTGGCGAACAATTGCTCGAGATAAGAAAGAGAGATGTCCTGGCGGGCGGCGATGTCGGCCAGTGCCACAGGACGGGGGTCGGATTTGGCATCGAGGGCGTTGCCCGCCAGATCGGCCATCGCCATCACCGCATAACGTCCCTTGGTGCTAAGCCGCATGGCAGATCCTTTCCGCAAACAGGCGTTTTTCCTTGCTTTTTGACCCCCCTCCCGGTGTAGAGAAGCCAAGCGTCAGGAAAGCCTGATGGCCCGGGATATAGAGTTCCCGACTAAATTGGTCAAGTATTCGCGGCGCATCGGTGGGGTGATCTGCAAGCATCTGAAATTTCAGGGTTTTTTTGTGACGCTGTCACGCCGAAAACCTGAGTTTATTGCTTCGGATAACCCGTTGGGGAAACAAGGAATCCATGCCTGACATCATCCTGCCCGGCTCTGCGGGGCGCATCGAAGCGCGCTATCAGCGGCAAAAGGCGCCCGGCGCGCCCATGGCTCTGGTACTGCATCCCCATCCCCAGTTCGGCGGGACGATGAACAACCCGCTGGTCTATGACCTGTTTCACATGTTTCACGGGCTGGGCTGCACCACGGTGCGCTTCAATTTTCGGGGCGTCGGCCGCAGCCAGGGCAGCTTCGACAATGGCGCGGGCGAGCTTTCCGACGCCGCCGCCATCCTGGACTGGATGAACACGCTCTATCCCAATCCCTCCAATGTCTGGGTGTGCGGCATTTCCTTTGGCGCCTGGATCGGCATGCAGTTGCTGATGCGCCGCCCGGAGATCACCGGCTTTGTTTCCATCGCCCCGCCCGCCAGCATGTACGATTTCGCTTTCCTGGCGCCCTGCCCGGCCTCGGGCCTGATCGTGCACGGCACCAAGGACAATGTGGTCCCCGAAGCCGATGTCCAGAAGCTGGTGGACCGGCTGACCGCCCAGAAGGGCATCAAGATCACCTATGACAAGATAGACGGCGCCAATCACTTCTTCGACAAGCGCGAAGCCGAAGTGGTGGAGACGGTGAAGGAATACGTCTCCAACATGATGAGCAAGCCGCGCGAAGGCCGCTAAGAGGATCGCACCCATGTGGGCTGTTGTGGTCGTCACCGTGAATCTGCTGGCCGGGCCGCAAGCCATCGTCGTCACCGCGCCAGACACCTTCAAGACAGAAGCCGCCTGCCAGAACGCGATCAAGGGATCCGTGCCGGCGTCGCTGGATGCGGCCAGCAAGGCCGCCTTCGCTGCGGGCGCGCGCAAGTATGTGTGCGTGCGGGTTGAGGAGCACGGCGCCCTGCCGCCGCGCTAGGCCTTCCAGAATTTTCCGCCGGTCATCGCTTTCGCCACCCCGGTCGTGGCGGGCAGCGACAGCGGCAATCCCAGTTTCGAACGCATCGCCAGATAGGCAAAGCCTTCGGCTTCCAGCGCGTCGCCATCCCAGCCGGCACCCCCTGCCGTGATCACGGGCGCGCCCACGCGTTCCTGCAACATCGCCATCAAGGTCCTGTTGTGACGGCCGCCGCCGCTGACGATCCAGCTCTGGGCTTTTTCTGGGAAATGCTCGGCGGCGCGCACCAGCGATGCGGCGGTGAAAGCGGTCAGAGTCGCCGCGCCATCGGCGGGCCGCAGACCCTCCACCGCCTCCATGCCGAAATCCATGCGGTCCAGCGACTTGGGCGGGACACGCGCGAAGAAGGGATTGTCCAGCATCTGGCGCAGCGCGGTTTCATCGACTTTGCCGGTGGCGGCGAAGGCGCCATCCTGATCCACCGGCTTGCCGGTATGGCGCTGCATCCAGTCGTCGATCGGGGCATTGCCGGGGCCGGTGTCGAAGGCCAGAACCGTGTCGCCTGATATATAAGTGACCTGGGCGACGCCGCCGATATTCACCACCACCAGCGGCTGGGGCAGCCCCGACAGCCTGGCCCGCGCGGCATGATAGAGCGGCATCAGGGGGGCGCCCTGCCCGCCGGCGGCCACATCGGCGGTACGAAAATCATTGACCACGTCAATGCCGGTGAGCTGCGCCAGCTGGGCACCGTCGCCGATCTGCCAGGTCCAGCCCCGCTCGGGGCGGTGCAGGATGGTCTGGCCGTGAAAGCCGATCAGTTCGGCGCCATCCACCAGTTCAAGCAGCGCCCGCACCGCTTCGGCATGGGCCTGCGTCAAAGACTGTTCCGCCTCACGGATCGACGCTGGTACCGGCCCGCCTTGCGGCGTGGTGCGGGCGACCTCGAGAGCGGCGCGCAGCCGGACACGCATGGCGTCGCTGTAAGGCATGGTCAAGCCGGGGCCCGGGCGCACAACTTCCTGGCCGTCCGTCTCCAGCAGGGCGGCGTCAATGCCATCGAGCGATGTGCCGCTCATCAGGCCTATGACTTTCAAGGTTTCCGCCATTCGTGCTATGCCGCCTGCAACCAAATCAGAGATTACATCATGCCTGCCGCACCGCAATTCCAGTCCGATTTCCTGCGCACCTTCGCGGCCCGCGGCGCCTATTACGACTGTTCGGGGCCCGAAGATCTGGACGCCCTGTTCAAGAAGGAACGGGTCACCGCCTATATCGGCTTCGACTGCACCGCCGACTCGCTGCATGTCGGCAGCCTGGTGCAGCTGATGACCCTGCGCCGCCTGCAGCAGGCCGGTCATCGTCCCATCCTGCTGATGGGCGGCGGCACCACCAAGGCCGGCGACCCGTCGGGGCGGGATGACACACGGCTGATCCTCACCCCGGAGCAGATTGAAGCCAACAAGCAGAGCATCCTGGGCGGCATCCGCCATCTGCTGAAATTCGGTGACGGCCCGTCGGACGCCATTCTGGTGGACAATGCCGAGTGGCTCGACAAGCTCGACTACATTCCCTTCCTGCGCGATGTCGGCAAGCATTTCTCGGTCAACCGCATGCTGACCATGGAAAGCGTCAAGCTGCGGCTGGACCGCGAGCAGCCGCTGTCCTTCCTGGAATTCAACTATTCCATCATGCAGGCCTACGATTTCGTCGAGCTCTACAAACGCTATGGCTGCAAGCTGCAATCTTCCGGCTCCGACCAGTGGGGCAATGTCGTGTCCGGTATCGAACTGGGCCGGCGCATGGAAAGCGCCCAGCTGTTCGGCCTGACCACGCCGCTGATCACCACCGCGTCGGGCGCCAAGATGGGCAAGACCGCCGCCGGTGCGGTGTGGCTGAATGCCGACCGTGTGTCGCCCTATGATTACTGGCAGTTCTGGCGCAACACCGAGGACCGCGATGTCGGGCGTTTCCTGCGCCTGTTCACTGATCTGCCGGAAAGCGAAATCGCGCGGCTGGAAGGCCTGCACGGCGCCGAACTGAACGACGCCAAGAAAGTGCTGGCGACCGAAGCCACCGCCATCCTGCACGGCCGGGACGCGGCGGAAAAATCCGGTGACACCGCCCGCCGCGCGTTTGAAGAAGGCGCGTCGGCGGAAGGGTTGCCCACCATCACCGCTGCGCTGCCGGACGGAATTCTCAATCTGGCTGTGGCGGCGGGACTTGCAGCCTCAAATTCAGAGGCACGCAAACTGATCGCCAATAACGGCCTCAAGCTGAACGATACGGCGGTGTCCGACCCCAAGCTGACCGTGGACACCTCCGCCCTCAACAGCGATGGCGTGCTGAAACTCTCGAGCGGCAAGAAGAAACACGTCTTGGTGAAGCCAGCCTAATTCGCGGGTGGCTTGGGCGCAGGGGGCGCGGTCGCCTGGGCATTCGACGGCGCGTTGGCCGCGGTCGGGATATGGCCTTCGAAAATCCGCCGCAGGATGCCGGGCGTCAGGATGGACAGCGGATTGGTGCTGATCACCGGCTGTTCGGAATTGCCCGTCATCGAATAGGTGATGCCGAAAATCCCCTCGCCTTTCTTGGACGCCAGCAGGTCGCCCAGCAGCGGCACATTGCTGATCAGCGAGTTCACGCCGTACGCCGGGACCAGCGAGCCCTTGAGCGCGAGCACGCCCTTGGGCCGGTCGATATAGCCGTCGGCGCTGGCGCCGATGGCGGGCCCGCGTACCCGCGCGCCATTGACGCTGATGACATTGTTTTTGGAGCTGAACGGCATGTTCAGTTCGTCCAGTGTCATGCCGTCGCCGCCCATCAGGTCGCCCAGGCCGGTGAGCGACCCCGCCGAGAACAGCCGCGCCAGAAGCGACTGGTTGACCATGGTGAAGCCCTTCACCGTGAGCAATCCGGTAAAATCCGGACCGGGCGCGCCCGGATTGACCAGGTCACTGGCCTGCCCCGGCAGGTTGACGGTGGCGGCCAACTGGCCACCCCGCATGCTTTCAAAGGCGAACAATCCGCGCGCCAGCATCCCGGCATTGCCGGCTGTGAGCGTGACCTTGCGACCCGTGCCGGAAGTTTCCAGATTGGCGGCGATCGGGGTGCTCTTGGCGCCCGTCATCGCCAGATTGCCGCTCAGCGCCAGCGCCGAGGGGCGAACGCCGATGCCCGCCAGGTCGAGATTGAAGGGCATGATCGCCACGCCGCTGCGCATCGCCAGCCGGTCGAGCTTGGCGTCGATGTGGAAGCGGCCCTCGGGCGTGTCATCCTGCACCTGCGCCGCCGCGCCGCCCGGAACTTCATTGGTGCCGTTGCGCCCGACCTTTGAGCCGTCCAGCGAACGGCCGCGCAGCACATAGTCATTGCTGTTGGCGGTATGGGTGAGATGGAAGGACAGGTCGTTGAGCGATCCCATCTTGACGGAGGGGAAGCTCAGCACCGTCAGCTCGCCCTCCTTGTTGAAGGTCGCCGTGCCGGTGGCGTTCAGCACCGGGCCGGTGATGCGGATGCTTTCATCCGACAGGACATTGCCGGGGGCGAAATTCGCCACAATCCGCCCGCTGGCCGCCTGCCCCGGGGATTTTTCCAGGTTGACGATGGGCACGCTCAACAGCGCCGGCGTGAAGTCCACCGCCACATCGGCGCGCACCAGGCTGCCGCGATGGCCGGTGATATCGGCGATGATCGGGACCGCGCCGCGGAAATAGCGCAGCAGATTGATATTCAGCGCGGCGCGCCCGCCTTCGGTCATGGTGCCCTTGACCGCCATGCGGGTGGTGATGTGGTCCTTGGTGCGGAAATCTTCCGTCCAGTCCACGTTGAGACGCGAGTCCGCGATATTGACCACGCCCACCTGGCGCAGACGGGCATTGTCGATGTCGAAGGTGACGTCGCCGTCAGTGATGCGGGTGCGCGCGCCCAGGGTCACGGCGAAATCCGCGACATGCGCCTTCACCGAGATGCCGACATCGTCCACCGGCAGGTCGGCCAGCATCGGCACCTTGAAGGACAGATCGGCGCTG
>CANKIV010000079.1 GCA_947482125.1 Alphaproteobacteria bacterium | reverse complement strand
TCGGCGCATTTCGGCCGCAAGCTCGCCTATCTGATCAAGAGCCGTCCCGATCCGCGGTTCGTGCTGCAACGCCTGACCAACCGCAAGAAGCGTTCGGGCACGCGCGAATTCTTGGCCGAAGCATTCCCGGGCGAAACATTCCGCGGCACGCTGCACAATATCGAGCACCATCTGTGCCATCTGTATTCCGCCTACTATGTCTCGCCCTTCCATGAGGCGGTGACTCTTTCGGTGGACGGCTTCGGCGATTTCTCCAGCGCCGCCTGGGGCACCGGCACGGGCTCCAACATCAGCATCGACGGGCGGGTCTATTTTCCGCATTCGCTCGGCATCTTCTACCAGGCGCTGACCCAGTATCTGGGCTTTCCGCATTATGGCGATGAGTACAAGGTCATGGGCCTGGCGCCGTATGGCAAGCCGACCCAGATCGACAAGCTGCGCAAGATCGTGCGCCTGAAGGAAGACGGTTCCTTCGAGCTCGACCTGCGCTATTTCCGCCATCATAAGGAAGAGATTCCGCATCAATGGCTGAATGGCTCGCCCGAGATCGGCGATCTGTTCTCGCCGGAACTGGAAGAGTTGCTGGGGCCGCGCCGCGCCAAGGCCGAGCCGCTGACTGCGGACCATCACAATCTCGCCCGATCGGTGCAGGCGATGTACGAGGAAGCCTTCTTCCATCTGATCACGAAACTTCAGACCAAGACGGGCCGCACCGACATCGCGCTATCGGGCGGCTGCGCCGCCAACTCCGTCGCCAACGGCAAGATTCGGCGGCAGACCAATTTCAAGCGCGTCTATGTCCAGTCAGCTGCCGGTGACGCCGGTGGCGCCATCGGCGCCGCCTTTGCGGTCTGGCACAATCAGGGCGGTCCGCGCGCCTTCGTGATGGATCACGCCTATTGGGGGCCGCACTATTCCGCCGGCGAGATCGCTGCCCTGGTGGAGGCGCGCGAGACCGATATCGAGGCCGCCGGCTGCGAGGTTGCGGTGGTAACCGATGAAGCCGAGCTTTGCCGCCGCACCGCCGGGATGGTAGCGGACGGCAAGGTAGTCGGCTGGTTCCAGGGCCGTCTGGAATGGGGTCCCCGGGCGCTGGGCAACCGCTCGATCGTCTGCGATCCGCGCCGTGCCGACATGAAGGAAATCCTCAACGCCAAGATCAAGCGGCGCGAATCCTTCCGTCCCTTCGCACCGTCGGTGCTGGATACCGCCGTGCCGGAATGGTTCGAAGAGGACGATGCCGTACCCTTCATGATGCAGGTGTTCCAAATCCGCGAGGACAAGCGGGCACAGATACCGGCGGTTACCCATGTTGACGGTTCTGGCCGCCTGCAGACGGTCAATCGCGCCACCAATCCGCGTTATTACGGCCTGATCGAAGCTTATCACGACATCACCGGTGTTCCGATGGTGCTCAATACGTCGTTCAACGAGAACGAACCGGTCGTGTGCCAACCGCGCGAAGCGCTCGATTGCTTCCTCAGAACCAAGATGGATCTCCTGGTTCTGGGTGACACGATGATTACCCGAAAGGGCTGAAGCTCAAGAGGTCAGCGGCCGCCGGATGAAGCCGGGAAGGCGCTGGACCCAAGCCGACCGCTGCAACTGGTGCCGGTAACGGTAGCGCAGAAACGCAAATGCGGTGCCTGCCACGGCGCCCAATATCGTCCATATAAGGAACGCCTGACGCGGCGAGGGCGATGCGGGCAGATTGGATGCCCATGGGCTCTGGAAGACCTCCGCCGCGAACGGCTTGCCCGAACTCGCCACCATCGCATAGCGCTCCTGTTCTCCCAGCGCCTGGGTAAGGGCATCGCGATGTTCTGCCACCGTCACGGTGTTCAGTTTGGCGGTGAGGTAGTTTATATAGGTGCGGGCGCGTTCCAGCGCCTTCTGACGCAGCCGCTCGTCGGCGGTCTGGACCAGCAGGTTCAGAAAGCGGATCGACAGATCGCGGCTGTTGGAGGTGAGCGTCAGCGTGATCAAGTATGGCTTACGCGGATCCTGCGTCAGCCGCAGATTGTCCTTGATAAAGCTCTGGAGATTTTCACCGTTCGGCGCGTGCCAGGGCAGGGTCGGCGCCAGGCCCAGAACGCCGCGCACCCAGTTCTTTGCCTGGGAGACGGTTGACACAGGCGGCTCGAACCAGGTCTGCGAAACCGGATCCCATTGAGCGCCATACAGGGCAATCATGATGTCCTGATTCTTGGCCATATCGTTTGCCAGGTCGCGCGAAAGCAGGCTTTCGACGAACAACTGAAACTGTATCTCGTTCTGTGTTGATGGCATCGAGATGTTGGCGAGGCTGGCAAGCCCGCTCAACTGACTGAGATTTCTGCTGCCCCCCCCGCTGCCGCTGGTGGATTGCACCGTGGTGGCCTGCATTTCGACCGGATAGGTATAGATAGCGCCCTGCAGAGATAGTGCCGCAATCACGAACCCGAAAGCGGCGCAGCCCAGTATCAGCCGCTTGGACTGTTTGGTGACAAGTTCCAGTTCCTTGAGAATCGGCATTTTGGACACGGGCATGTCCGGGTTCGATGATGAGGACATAGGGCGCGGCTGTTCCTGCTTTTCCTGCCTCGGGCAAGGCATCGGGCCCGCACAGGGGCGACGCAAAGCCCGGTCCCGAGGGGCTTAGGCCCAGATCAACAGGAAAAGTGAAGGCTGCGCAAGGCCTCGCCCGACCCTCCCGATGAACAATTTGAAACCGCTTCCCCCGGCTCTCGTCGCCGTGTTAAGCCTTTGTCCGCTAAGGGGTATGGTAGGTCGAATGCGCCGTTTTCTATCGATTTTTGGCCGCCTGGGCCTTAACCGCCGCGGGCTGACGGCCGCTGCATTGTTGGCTGCCGGCGCTGCTCTCGTGACTTTCACGGTTACCCCCATCGCGGCGCAGATCCTGCCCCAGCAGATGCAGCAGATGCTAAACCCGCGCGGCGGCCAGACCGGCGGCGGCATGTCCGCCTCTCCCTTCGGTTCCCAGAGCGGCAATACCGACAACGGCACCGTCATCATCCAGCCGTCGGGCCCGCTCGCCCGTCAACCGCGCTCGATGCTGGAACAGATTCTCAGCGGCCGCGCGGGCGTCCAGCTCAATCAGTTCGGCTATAACGACCTGGGCGCTGGCCGCGCCGTGGTGCTGCCGCAGATGGGCGGAGTTCAGGAAGCCTATATTCTGGGTCCGGGCGATGAGATCGTCGTGACCTTGCGTGGCCAGGAAGCCGGCGAATACCGCACATTCGTGGATCGCAGCGGCCGCGTGATCCTGCCCAAGCTCAACCCGATAAACGTTGCCGGCCGCACGTTCGGCAGCTTCCGCGATGATCTCGCGGCGGCCGTGCAGCGCGCCTATGTGGCGACGGAAGCGTTCGCCTCCCTTGGCAGCGTGCGCCAGATACGCGTGACGGTGGGCGGCGAAGTGAACAATCCCGGCCTGCGGGTCATGACGGGTCTGGCGTCCGTGATGGATGCGATTCTGATTTCCAGCGGCATCAAGAAGACGGGTTCGCTGCGCAATGTCCATATTCTGCGCGGCGGCAGGCGCATCAATGTCGATCTGTACGGCGTGCTGCGCGGGACCGCGGGGGCGCAGCTGCCTTTGCTGACCGATGGCGACCGGATCATCGTCAATCCTCTGGGCGCCACCGTGGCGATCACCGGGCCGGTGCGCGTTCCGGCGATTTACGAACTTGCGCCGGGCCAGCCCGGCATGACCGCGGCCAGCCTTATCGCATTGGCGGGCGGCTACACGGTGCGCGGACGTTACGACCTGACCCTGATCGGATTGGGGGAGGATGGCCGTACCCAGATGTCCAATCTTCCCAGTGACCGGACCCTGGTGCGCGACAGCGATGTGCTGATCGTGCGCAACACGGCCGATCAGACCGCCGGTCGTGCCACCCTGCAGGCCGGTGCCGCCAACGGTTTCAGCGGCACCTATGCAACCGGGGCGACGCGGTTGTCTTCCATGCTGCGGGCTCCCGGCGTGCTGGGGGATGATCCCTATCCGTTGTTCGCCGTGATTTCCCGCCGCGACCCGGTATCGTTGCTGCGGACGCTGGTAGCCGTTACGCCTTCGGCGGTGATGGCCGGTCGTCAGGATTTTTCGCTTCAATCGGACGACATTGTTCATACGTTCACCCGTACGGAAGCGGTCGAGCTGATTCGCGCGATATCGTGGTTTGATGAGCGCCGCCGCCGTCTTCTGGACAGGGTCCAGAGCCCCGGAACCATTCCATTGCTGGGCCGTCCCGAAGAATTGCCGCCGCGGCAAAACCGGCAAGACGGAAATGACGATACGAATCGCGATCTCCTGTCGGGCGAAACCACCGGCAATGGGGATCCGCTGCGCAGCAACGAGAATGGGCTTTCCGGCACCGATGGCACCAACAACCCCGGCAATCAGGCAAACAGCTACGAGCGTGGCAATTTCAACGAGAACAACGTTTACAATAGCCGCGCCACCTACAACGGCAGCAGCGGTTATTACGACGGCTACGCCTATGATCCGGCCAGCCCGCAGAACATCAACGGCAACGAGGCCGGCCCCAATGGCGGGGCGGGGGATGTCGGCCAGAGCAATGGTGGCATCGAATCGCTGGCGCTTGCACCCGGTGGCGGGTCAAATTTCGGCCGGTCTGATATTGTTGGCGGAGGCGCGGCCGTCGGCGGCGCCACCAACGACCCGCGCAACGCCCAGCGCATGGCCCGGCCAGATCCCACCGCCCGGTACCGACGCGAACTGAGCCGTGTGCAGCGGCTCGCCGATGCGCTCAAGGTTGAGCCCGCGATCGCAGCCAATTTCCTGCAAGAACATTTGGTGACGCTGACTGGAGCGATTCGCGGGTCGGGCGATTATCTCGTTGGCCCCGACTTGCCGCTCAGCACCCTCGTGCAAGCCGCCGGCGGCACCGTAAACTGGTCCGACAAGACCGGGGTTGAACGTGTTTCGACGATTGTTGACGCCGGGACGGGCCGTGCGCGCACCACCACGCAGATCCTAGATATCAACCAGACACAGTTTGCCACCACCATCGTGCGCCCAAAAGACAGCTACCGGTTCCCGGAAGCCTCTGTCCGGCTTCTTGCTGGCGTGGTCACGCTCAAGGGCGAAGTGCGGCGGCCGGGCGTCTACAACATCGTGCGGGGCGAGCGGCTTTCCGATCTGCTGGTGCGGGCCGGCGGGTTGACCGAAGTGGCCTATCCTTACGGCGCGGTGTTCCTGCGCAAGTCCGTGGCCGCGCGCGAGCATGACGGTTTCCTGCGAGCCGCCAAGGAACTGGAAAGCCAGCTGACGGTGAGTCTGACGCGCACGATCAGCGAAAAGCAGTCTTCCAATCCAGCGCTGAACTACCCTGCCATTCGCGCGCTGGTGAACGATCTGCGTTCGCAACAGGCGCTGGGGCGCATCAGCATCGTGGCGGACCCGGCGGTGCTGGCGACCCGTCCTGAGGTGGATTTCCTGGTTGAGGAAGGCGACGTTCTGTATGTCCCCCAGCGTCCGGCGACTGTGACAGTACTGGGCGAAGTGATGAACAGCACAAGCTTTCCGTCACAGGCCAACATGACCATCGAGGAATACATCAACCGGGCGGGCGGCTATGGGCGCTATGCCGACGAATCGCTGACCTTCGTGGTTCTGCCGGACGGAACGGCTCGCCAGGCGGAAAAGTCCTGGTTCGCGTTTGGTAGCCAGGCGATCCCGCCTGGAAGCACCATCGTCGTTCCAAAAGACGTGAATCCGCTTGAACTTAGGCAGTTGCTGGTCGACGGAACTCAGATTCTCAGCCAATTGGCGATCGCAGCGGCTTCGCTGGCGGTTCTGAACAAGTAACAGCGAATAGGGAACCATTCTTCGCAACAGTCGTTGCACTATTGTCGCGATCGCGTGATTTATCCCTAAATACAAGGGTTTGTGCCGCAGACATTGACGGGCGGCGTTTGTTTAGGGTAATAGTCAAAACTAAGTCCTGAGGGAGTATTCATGTTCGGCAAATTTGGTGCGGCTATTCTATTGGCCTCTTTGGTTACGTCCCCAATGGCCTTTGCTGCTGGCCAAGAGCAGGCGTTGTCCGGCGGCAAGCCGGCGGGCGTCAAGGCTGCCCAGGCGGGCCCTGGCCTGACCCTCACGGTCGTCGGAATCGGCGTTGTGGCGGGTGGTATTGCCTTGGTTGCGTCGGGTAGCGACGATGCCAAGCCGGTCGCCACGACCACCGGCACGGCGCCTTAAGCAGGCGGCCGTAAGGTTTCGATCTCGATCGGATCCAGTTTGGGATGAATATGTTGGATCGACTTCCAGACCATTCCGGTTTGGGGGTCGGTCCAATATGTATTTTGGAACGACCATTTCAGTTGCGGCGCCTCGCACCGGATATTTGTCCTTCTGGTCGTGATCGGCTTGCCCAGAATGGCAATGCGTACGTTTCCGAACAGAATTTCCTCACATTGAATCGTGACGGAGAATGTCGCCAAGTCGGCGAAATCTGCTGAAGAGCTCGAGCGCCGCCGTCCGGCACGCCCCGGGGCAGATGCCTCGGGTCCCAGCGGCGCCATCCAGGACAGATTGTAGGGGAGCCCAACCGTGCGTTGGATCTGGCCTTCCCTGGTCGTGGCGATCATGACCTTGGCGCCGATGGCCCACAGACGCTGGGCGCCATCCGTCGCCAGGGTTCCTATGGCTTGGGGGCCTCCGCCAATGCGAATTCCGATCGTTGCATAGGGAATCGCGGAAGCCTGCTTGATGCTGACGCGCTGCGGCGGCGCAAAGGCCAGCCGGGCGACAGAGAGAAAACTGCGAACATCGCTACTCCCTTCCGAGCTGCAGCCGCCAAGCGCGCCGGACAGGACAAGCCCGCCCGCCATCAGGAAGATGCGGAAACCGCCAGGTCTGAGGTGGGAGGCGTGTCGCATTTTATTCCTTCGGATGCAGGACTTCATCGAGATGGCTTTCCATCTGGGGGCCGCTGCTGTCGAACAGCCGCCTGTAAAGCGAATTGTCTCCCGCCAGGCGTGCGCCACCGTCGCGGGTGATGGACCGGATCTCAAGCGGATAGGCGGAGCGGGTAAAGATGGGCAGCCCCCATTCGAAGGGAATGTAGATGTAGATGCCCTTGTCGAAGCTGCCTTCGCCGAATCGCTTGAACGGCACGTCGGTAAAGGTGGCGAACGCGCCGATCTCGACGCCGGTCGCAAATTTGCGCCGGATCTCGAAGGTCGCGCCGTAGTCGCCCGCAAGGTAGCGGCCGGCATGGACCGCCACGTTCAGGTCGTTCCATGGCAGCTGGTAATAAGCCGAGACATGGCCCGTGACGGTCTGATATTTTTGCAGGCCGAAGAGCCGGTTAAAGTCGCGCTGCCAGACTTGGTAAGCATCGGCGCCGAACGCCAGGCGGCCATTGCCCGGACGCCACAGCACCTGGCCGCCGGCGCCCGCGAACATGTCTTCCAGATAACCGACCTTGAGCTGGGCATACAAATCCGTGGCCAGTCGCGTGGTGTAAGTGGCGTTCAGGGTATTGATGCCGTTGGCGCCGTCCTTGAAATACTGCTGCAGGTCGGTGCGCACATGCGGCAGGACCGAATTGGACGGCACGCCGGTATTGAAATTGTTGACGACGTCCGCTTCGACCGCGGCCAGCAGGCTGAAGGATGGCGTGATGTCGAGGCTTGCCAAAGCGAGCAGGTATATCTGGCCCTGCAATGGCACTTCGGGATCGAAGAACACCGTGCGGAAGGTCGGCCCGAAGCTCCAGTTGAACTTTGGCGAGAATTTGCGCCAGCTGGCGTTCAGCGCGCGAATGTCCTGCGGCGCGGAGGCGACGGAAATCGCCGAGCCCACTTCATCCGCGCCGCCATAGGCGGGTATCGCGCGTTCCAGCGCGCTGCGCGCGGCTTTGACTTCCACCAGCGGCAGGTTGTCCGTCAACAGTACGAAGCGGAAAATTTCCACATTGGGCGGCGCATAAGCCATCAATATCCGCGCCATGCGGCCGATGGCTTCGTCCTGCGACAGGTAGCGGTAATTGCGGTAATAGACGGTCAGCGATGCGGTCCGACTGTCGATGGTGACGAGTTCCAGGCTTTGCTTGCGCAGTTCGTTGCGCAGCTTGGCCAGCAAGGCGGGGCCGGAGAGGGCAGGCTTGGCCTTGGCGGCGGCAGGCCCATTGGCGGGGACATTGCAGAATCTCACCCGTCCCGATGACTGGTCGAGGTCCGTCACCGCCACCGACACGATATTCCCGCTCAGCGAGGCCGCCTGGGCATAGAGTTCGCAGCGCTGCGACGCACCAGTGAAATCGCCGCTATTGATCATCAAGGTGCGGTTGACGATTTCGTATTCGCGGAAATTGCCCACCGTGAACAGGGCTTCGTCCAGGTCGAAATTCGCCCGCCGCGCCAGCTCCTGGCGCCGCAGCGCGCGGCCAGCGGCCGGCCGGCTTTCCGCGAGCAGGTTGATCAGCGCTTCATGCTGTTCCTCTTCGGTGCGATAGACCGGTTCGGGAATGGGTGGGCCAATGCGCTGCGGCTGGGCGTCCTGGGTGGGGTCCAGGGCGAAGCTGACCGACAGACCATACGTGCTGCCGTAGAAATAGCCGAGATTGAGATTGACCGTATCGTACATACGATATCCCAGCCCGACATTGAACGGCGATTTCACCACGAACCCGGAGCCGTTTTCCGCGAGATAGCGGTCGCTGCTGTATTCGGCCAGCAGGTGCAGATTGGGGATCGGGGTGGTCCAGTCCACGCCGCCGAATATTCCCGTTTTGGACCCTCGGAAGAATTGACCGAAATTGATGGTGCCGCCGGTATCTTCCCGGCCGCCGCGGATGCAAAGGCGCGCGGACAATTTGCAGAAGGGGTTTGTGACGGTGTTTCTGTCCGCCAGCCGTCCCCATCCGGCGCCGAGGGTGAAATCGAAATTCCCGAAACGCTTGGAGGCGGCCATGTATTCGGAGGCATAAACCCCGGTGCCCAGAAGGTCGCGCACGCCAACCGAGAATTCGGGCAGGATGTCGCCTTCCTGCAGCAGGCGGATTTTTATTCCCAGGCTGCGATCAAACAGCGAATAACCGGGCGGCAGGCCGGGACCCTGAAAATCGGAAATCTGGCTATAGCGGAAAGAGCCTTCAAACCAGGGGAAGGCCTGAAAGCTGAAATTGTAGCGCTGCGATCCCTGGAGCGAGCCGACCGTAAGGGCAATCTCCCCGTCGGGCGCCATGCGGGCGCTGGGCATGTCCAGCAGACCGATATCGCCATAGGTGGTGCGGGGTGTGAACGGAAGAACCGGATCCGCCCGCGCCGCGGAAACGCTGCAGCACAGCGCGATGACGGCGCCGGCGGCGGCGGAACGGCGCGCAGCGCGCACTGATATCCGCAACAGCACGGCCCTTCCCACGGGTCTGTAACGGCGCTTTCGGATTGTCTTAGTCCCCGAGGTCCAGGCGCTTGAGGATGGGGATGAGCGCGGACGAAATGTCGGGTCTCGACAAAGCGACGGCGATATTAGCGTGCAGGAAACCGACCTTGTCGCCGCAGTCATAGCGGGCGCAATTGGTCTTGACGGCATGGAACGGCGTGGTGCCGATCATCTTGGCCATGGCGTCGGTCAGCTGGATCTCGTTGCCGGCGCCGCGTTCCTGCTTGTCCAGGATGCCGAAAATCTCGGGCTGCAGGATGTAGCGGCCGATGACGCAGAGGTTGGAGGGTTCCGTGCCGGTGGCGGGCTTTTCCACCACGCCTTTGACTTCGGTGGCGTTGCCGATGGTCTTGCCCGGATCGACCACGCCATAACGCTTGATCTCATCCCTGGGCTTTTCTTCCGCCGCCACGATGATACCGCCGCCGACTTCGTTGTATGCCTTGATCATCTGGGTCAGGGCGCCCGGCTTGCCGACCATCAG
>CANKIV010000078.1 GCA_947482125.1 Alphaproteobacteria bacterium | reverse complement strand
TCACCTGATCGCCAAGCGCGGCTATCGCGTGCTGGTCACCACATTGACCAAGAAGATGGCCGAGGACCTGACCGAATACATGCACGAACAGGGCATCCGAGTGCGCTACATGCACAGCGACGTGGAAACCCTGGAGCGCATCGAGATCATCCGCGATCTTCGGCTGGGCGCCTTTGACGTGCTGATCGGCATCAACCTGCTGCGCGAAGGCCTCGACATTCCCGAATGCGGGCTGGTCGCCATCCTGGACGCCGACAAGGAAGGGTTCCTGCGCAGCGAAACCTCGCTGGTCCAGACCATCGGCCGCGCCGCGCGCAACGTGGACGGCAGGGTGATCCTCTATGCCGACCGCATCACCGGCTCGATGGAGCGCGCCATGGCGGAAACCGGCCGCCGCCGCGCCAAGCAGGAAGCCTATAACAAGGAACACGGCATCACGCCCGCCAGCGTGAAGGCCAGGATTTCCGACATCATGGGTTCGATGTATGAGCGTGACCATGTCACGGTCGATGGCGGCCAGATGGCCGAGAGCGGGCGCGAGTTCGTCGGCCACAATATCAAGGCCATCATCGCCGACATCGAGAAGAAGATGCGCGCCGCCGCCGCCGACCTTGAGTTTGAAGAAGCCGCGCGGCTGCGCGACGAACTCAAGCGGCTGCAGTCCACCGCGCTGGCCATCGCCGACGATCCCTTCGCGCGGCAAAGCGATGTCGCGCGCGCCAACCTGGACGCCGAGATCACCTATTCCACCGACGATCAGCCTTCCAAGCCGATTCCCTCCAAGGGCGGGCGCAAGCGGCTGCAACGCGCCGAACGTCCGGGCCGGCCCAAGACATTTGGTTCCCGTGCCAGATAAGCAAGTCGCGCCCCCCGCCGCCCATCACGACCTGGAAGATGTGATCGATCACATCATCGAATGCTGCATCAGAAGCGGCCCGCTGCATCAGGGGCGGGTCTGCGTCTCCGACCTGATGGATGCGATCGGCGAGCGCTCCTTCGGGCCCTTGCTGCTGGTGCCCAGCCTGATCGCGGTGTCGCCGGTCGGCGCCATACCCGGCCTGCCCGCCATCACCTCGGTGGTGATCGTGCTGGTGTCGGCGCAAATCCTGGTGCGTCACGAGCATGTCTGGATTCCGGGATGGCTGGCGCGCCGCTCCATCGATGCCGGCAAGATGGAAAAGGGCCTGACCAAGTTCAAACCCGTCGCCCGCTTCGTCGACCACATGCTGCTGCCGCGCCTGCCCTGGCTGACGCGCGGGCCCTTCTTCTACGCCATCGCGCTTTTGTGCCTGCTGATCGGGCTTGTGACGCCGATCCTGGAGCTGGTGCCGCTGGGCGGCATTCCGCCCAACGCGGCGGTGGTGGCCTTTTCACTGGCGATCGTGGCGCGCGACGGGGTGTGGGCGCTGCTGGCGTTCGCCTTCACCATTGCCACAATCGCCTGGCTGGTGATGCTGGCGCTGTAGTTAAGCTGCTGTTCGCATGGAACAAACACAGTAACCGCGCCACCCGCATTGTTATTTAGGCCCATAAAGCCTATATCAGGTGCCACGTGGTTCTTGCGTCCCTGTCAGACGAAGCACTTCAGTCACTCTGACTCGCTTTGCGTGCCGGACGAACCGAAAGACTTCCCTACCAGTTATCTCTTGTTTCCACGGCCGCCTGTGCATTTCGCATGGGCGGAACCGATGATTAAAAGGAAAATCTCATGACCGTCGGTACCGTGAAGTTCTTCAATGCCACCAAGGGTTTCGGTTTCATCTCGCCTGAAGGCGGCGGCAAGGACGTGTTCGTCCATGCCTCGGCCGTCGAAGCGGCGGGCATGCGCACCCTGAATGAAGGCCAGAAGGTCAACTTCGACATCCAGCCGGATGCTCGTGGTTCCAAGGCCGCCAACCTGTCGGCTGCCTAAAGTGAAAACGGGCGGCCCGCCAAAACGGGCCGCCCGGTTTTTCTCGAAAGAAGCTCCCATGACAGAATCGATTTCTTCTCGCAAACGCGACGCGGCCATCCGCACCGCCAACGGCGTCTTCCAGGTGTGGGAAACCCGCACCCAGCTGGTCAAGCAGGAAACCCAGGCCGCCAGCGCCGCCAATGACGCCAAGACCGCACGCCTGAAGGCGCTGCGCCTGGAAAAGGAAAAGCTGGACGCCGAAGAGGCTGCCGCCAATCCGCCCGCGCCCGCCAAGAAGCGCGCCGCCGTCAAGCGCATCACCGCCGGCTGACGGTTGGCCTTTTTTCGCATAAGCCACCGCACCCAGTATCACTACAACCAGCCCGTCCGCCTCGGCCCGCACCGCCTTGTGCTGCGGCCGCGCGAAAGCCATGAGCTGCGGCTGGTCTCGCTCGACATCGTCACCACGCCGGTCTGCAGCCTCAGCTGGGCGGGCGACGTGTTCGGCAACGCCATCGCCACCGCCGCGTTCGACCCGCAGGCCGAGCGCACCGACAGCCTTCTGATCGAAAGCATCGCCGAGGTGGAACTGACCAGCGACGCCTGGCCGGTCTTTCCCATCGCCGCCTCCGCCGCCGCGTTCCCGTTCCGCTACAGCGCCGACGAGCGCGCCGACCTGGGCGCCCTGCGCGAGCCGCAATATCTCGACACCATGCAGCGGCTGAAGGGCTGGGCGCGCGGTTTCGTGCGCGGCAATCCCACCGACACGCTGTCGCTGCTGAAGGACCTGAATGCCGGGGTCTCGGCCGCCGTCAGCTACCAGGCGCGCGAGGATGAAGGCACCCAGTCGCCTTCCTACACCCTGGATGCCGGGCGCGGGTCGTGCCGCGACATGGCGGTGCTGTTCGCGGAAGGCTGCCGCGCCCTGGGCTTCGCCGCGCGCATCGTCTCGGGCTATCTCTACAATCCCAACAATCCCATGGGCACCACCCATGCCTGGGCCGAAGTCTTTGTGCCGGGGGCCGGCTGGATCACCTTCGATCCCACCAATCGCCAGATGGGCGGCTTCAACCTGATCCCGGTGGCGGTGGCCCGCGACCTGTCGCAGGTGATGCCGGTCAGCGGCAATTACATCGGCACCAGCAGCGACATGGCCCGCCTGACCGTGGCCGTCGAAGTCACGCCGCACGACTGACGTGCCGCCGCAGCCGTTTGGCAGCGACGCGCGTTAAGCTCTAGTATCCCCCAATGTCATTCCCGGCCGAGCGCCAGCGGCGCGAGGGGAAGGGAATCCAGGAGTCGCAATGTCCCGCGCTTTCGTGAAAGAAACCGCTGAAAGCGCCCCGCCGCCCGAGAGAATGGTGGACGAAGGCCCCAACCTGGTCACGCCCGAAGGCCTGGCCCAGATCGAGGCGCATGTCGCCCGCATCGAAGCCAGCATGAAATCCGAAGCCAATGTGCTGCTGCGCGAAACTCTGGCGCGCGACCTGCGCTATTGGGAAGTCCGCAAGGCCAGCGCCGAAGTGGTGACACCCGCCTGCGACGGCACCGTCACCTTCGGCTGCACCGTCACCATCCAGCGCAAAGGCCGCACCCAGACCTTCCGCATCGTCGGCGTGGATGAAGCCGATGCGTCCAAGGGCTGGATCAGTTTCCGCAGCCCGATGGCTCAGGCCATTCTTGGCGCGCGGGCTGGAGATATCATTGAGGCAGGAGAGCCGTTGGGCGAGATCGAAATTGAACGGATCGCCAGCTAGCGACAACTGTTGGTCGGAACCAACCAGCCCCTCACGCTTTTTCTCCGCAGCCCATAAAAAGCGGAGAATCCCATGGCGGACAATAAGGACGGCAATCGCAAGACCTTGGCCCTGGCGGCGGGCGCGGTGGTGGTCGTGGTGGTGGGCCTGTTCGTGTTCGGCGGCGGCCACAATGACGGGCAGCCTTCTTCCCCCGGCGGCCCGGGGAATCCCACCCAGAACGATCAGGGTCGCTAGAGAAGCTCCGCGACCGTCTCGCTGGGGCGGCACAGTTTGGCGCCCTTGGGCGTCACCACTATGGGCCGGTTCATCAGGATGGGGTGCTGCACCATGGCGTCCAGCAGGGCGTCGTCGGGCTTGCCGTCCAGCCCCAGCTCGGCCACCAGATGCGCCTGTTTCCACCGCAGCACATCGCGCACCGACGCGCCCATTTTTGCCAGCAGCGCCACAAGCCCGTCGCGGGTCAGCGGCGTCTTGAGATATTCGATCACCTCGGGCTCGATGCCCTTGGCGCGGATCATCGCCAGCACGTTGCGCGACGTCCCGCACATCGGATTGTGGTAGATAGTTACCTTCACTTGCCCTCACCGAACTTGCTGCACATCCGCTGGCGCGGCGCCTGACGCTGCCGCTAGGCGGGGTTGTGATAGATGGTCGCCTTCATTCCGTGATCTAACGCCTGCCGGCCGCGGCGCGCAACTCGGTCAGCTCGGTAACATCCTCGGCGCGGTTGATGATCCAGCGCACATAGCCGTCCTCGCCCAGGATCGGGGTGTTGGTGATCGCCCACCAGCGCGTCTGGTAGCCGCCGCGCTCGGGCTTCACGTCATAGCGGAGCACCGGCATGATGTCGGGCGCGCGCGTCTTCAGCACCTTGACCAGGGAGGCGCGCACCAGGGCGACGCCGTCGGCGGCGCTGTGGTTGGGATTGTCGGGAAAGGCCGCGAACAGGTTCTGGCCCACCACGCCCTTGGCGAAGGAAAGCGTCGCCGCCGCATGCTCTTCATTCTGGGCGATGATGGTGAAGTCGGCATCCAGCACCAGGCACATGCCGGGCATCAGCTTGAACACCAGTTCGTAATCGACCTTGCGGGCGGGCCGCGTCAGCGTGTCGGTGGTCACGAAAAACCTCCTGTCCCGATTCCGGCCAGTAACTATCCAATGAAACGCCACCGCCCGCCACACGCGCCACGGGAAACGCGCGGCGTTGACGGGAAATCAGGCGGGAATTTCGCGTTTCCGATCCGCAGCTTGGGGCCACGCCGCCACGCCAAGTTGCACCTGCGAAGATACCGGGGGGCGGTCCGGACCCTTGCGGGATTGCACGAAAGTCACCTTGGGCGTAATGTCGCGGCACGTGGAGTTACGACCCGTCACAGTGAAGCGCACCTAACTATCCTGCCGCCTTGAGTGCGCGCCTGGACGTGTTGACTTCCTTCCCTGCGACAAACGTAAGGCCCGTCCGTACCGGCATTCCGCCGCGCGGCCATCAGTGCAGGAAGTAATCAATGACTATCGGAACCGTGAAATTCTTCAACACCTCCAAGGGTTTTGGCTTCATCGCGCCGGAAGGCGGCGGCAAGGACGTGTTCGTGCACGCCACTGCCGTTGAGGCCGCCGGCCTGCGCAGCCTGAACGAAGGCCAGAAGGTTTCGTTCGACATCGTGCCGGACGCCCGTGGCGCCAAGGCCGCGAACCTGAAGGCCGTCTAAGCACGGTCTGACGTTTGAAAAGAGAAGGCCCGATGGAGCGATCCATCGGGCCTTCTTCTTTTTCGGCGGTCCGAGAATTTACGGCGCGGACGCGGTGTTGGAAGGGCGGGCAGGGAGCATCGGCCAGCCGAGCGTAGCGAAGGCGTCGGCCGTGCGACCCAAAGTTACTGCGCGTTCGCCATCGGCGAACGCGCAAAAGTGATCGTGATTTCCTTCTGCGGACCCGCGCCGCTGGTGCTGAAATTCTGGCTGCTGGTGGCGCCGCTGCCGCCGATCAGGCTGGCGGTGGCGGTGTAGCTGCCGGCCCTGGGGCGGAACAGGATCCAGGGCGCGTCGCAATCGGTTCCCGCCACTTCCTTGCCGTTCTGCGACAGCGAGACATGGGCATTGGCCAGGTTGGCGCCGCCGGTGGTCGCCAGCACGATCTTCACCGGATAGGCGGACCAGCGCGGATCGTCCTTGGCCGAGCCGACGCCGGTGCAGACCACTTCCACGCCATTGATGGTGGTGGGCGTGTCCTGCACGGCCAGGGCCTCGCCGGCCATCATGACGGTGGTGAGGGGGAACAGGGCCGCGACCGCGGTCATCAGGAATGCGCGCATTTCGAAAATCTCCGTTGACCCCTTCGTGCCTTCAAAAGCGTACAAAGCGGCATCGGGTTCCCGAAGGTCCCCGAGCATGGCAGGCTGGGGCCATGATCCGCGCCATGTTGGGGCTGTTCTGCGCCCTATTCCTCAGCCTTGGCTTTGCCGGTCCTGGCGCCGCCCAGCCCCGGATGACGGCCGTGGCCAGGCTGACCGGGCTGGACGGCAAGCCGGTCGGCCGGGCCGATTTTAGGTCCGCCAATGGCGGGGTCCTGATCGTGCTGGACCTTTCGGGCCTGCCCCCCGGCCCCCATGGCCTGCACCTGCATGCCAGCGGCAGTTGCGACGCCAAATCCGGCTTCACCAGGGCCGGGCCGATCCTGTCGCTGAACCCCAAAAAGCGGCACGGCTATCTGGCCAGGGGCGGGCCCCTGGCCGGCGACCTGCCCAACCAGTTTGCCGGGGCCGACGGCAGGCTGAAGGCCAGCATGGTCACCAACGGCTTCACCCTGGGCAACGGCAAGCGCTCGATCTTCGACCGCGACGGCGTGGCGCTGATCGTCAACAAGCGCGGCGACGACTACCGCACCCAGCCCATCGGCAATGCCGGCGACCGCATCGCCTGTGGCGTGGTGGTGCGCACGCGCGGACCGGCGCCCCGGCCAGTCTTCCCGCCAAGGGGCGCGAAAAACGCGAGGCCGTAGGGGGCTTTGGCGGGTGGCAAGCCCGTGCCCCCCATGACATGATCCGCGCCGCCATGGGCCTGGAAAAACCAACCACACTTGCCGCGCGTGACGTGATCGACGCCGACGCCCTGCGCCATGCCCTCACCGCCCTGGCCAAGGCCACGCCCGATCCCGGCACCTTGCGCAAATCCGGCCTGGCGCTGATCAAGCAGACCTTTGTCGAGAGCCGCGACAAGATCCAGCATGCGGTGGAGAAGGAAGGGCTGTCGGGCCTGGCCGCCGCCCGCGCGCTGTCGGCGCTGCAGGATGCCATCATCCAGGTGATCTACGATTTCGCCACCAAGCATGTGTACTACGCGCAGAACCCGTCCAGCGCCGAGCGCATCGCCATCGTCGCGACCGGCGGCTATGGCCGCGGCGAGCTGGCGCCCGGCTCGGACATCGACCTTCTGTTCGTGCGCCCCTTCAAGCAGACCGCCTGGGGCGAGAGCGTCATCGAGTTCATCCTCTACATGCTGTGGGACCTGGGGCTGAAGGTCGGCCATGCCACGCGCAGCCTGGCCGAATGCGTGCGCCTGTCCAAGCTGGACGTCACCATCCGCACCGCCGTGCTGGAGGCGCGCTATCTGTGGGGCGATCACGGCCTCTATGACGACCTGCGCAAGAAGTTCTGGAGCGAGGTCGCCACCGGCAATGGCCGCGATTTCGTCAACGCCAAGCTGGCGGAGCGCGACCAGCGCCACCAGCGCCAGGGCGAAAGCCGCTATCTGGTCGAGCCCAACATCAAGGAGGGCAAGGGCGGCCTGCGCGACCTGCAGACGCTCTACTGGATCGGCAAGTATCTCTATCACGTGGACGATGCCGCCGATCTGGTCGAGCATGGCGTCTTCACCAGGGAGGAATACCGCACCTTCCAGAAGGCCGAGGCCTTTTTGTGGAACGTGCGCGTGCACCTGCATTACCTGATGGGCCGGGCCGAGGAGCGTTTGAGCTTCGACGTGCAGCCCGCGCTGGCGGCGCAGCTGGGTTACAGCGATCCGGACAAGCCGCGCCGGGGGGTGGAAGCCTTCATGCGCGCCTACTTCCTGGTGGCCAAGGATGTGGGCGACCTGACCCGCATCTTCTGCGCCGCGCTGGAAGAACAGCACAGGAAGCCGCGCCCGTCCCTGTCGCGCATGCTGCCGGGCTTCCTGAAGCCGCGCAGCCCGGAAGATGATTTCTATGTCGAGAACGGGCGGCTGACCGCCAATCCCGCCATCTTCCGCCAGGACCCGGCCAACATCCTGCGCATGTTCCACATCGCCGACATCAAGGGCGTGGACATTCATCCCGACGCGCTGCGCACCGTCACCCGCTCGCTCGACCTGATCACCGACGCGGTGCGCGCCAATCCGGTGGCCAACCAGGCCTTCCTGGAAACGCTGACGTCACGCCACGATCCGGAGCGCGCGCTGCGGCTGATGAACGAGGCGGGGGTGCTGGGGCGCTTCATTCCCGAATTCGGCCATGCCGTGGGGCTGATGCAGTTCAACATGTACCACCACTATACGGTGGACGAGCACCTGATCCGCGCCGTGGGCAATGTCGCCTCGATCGAGCGCGGCGAGCACAAGGACACCAATCCGCTCACCAGCGACATCGTCAAGCGCATCCAGTCGCGCCAGGTTCTCTATTGCGCGATCCTGCTGCACGATGTCGCCAAGGGGTTGCCGGGCGATCACAGCGAAGTCGGCGCAGAAATCGCGCGCAGCCTGTGCCCCCGCCTGGGCCTGACGCCCACCGACACCGCCGCCGTCGCATGGCTGGTGAAGAATCATCTGGTGATGAGCGACGCCGCCCAGCGCCGCGACGTTTCCGACCCCAAGACGGTGCGCGATTTCGTCGACATGGTGCAGTCGCCGGAGATGCTGCGGCTGCTGGTGATCCTGACCGTGGCCGACATCCGCGCCGTCGGCCCCGGCGTGTGGAACGGCTGGAAGGGCCAGCTGCTGCGCGAACTCTATTACGCCGCCGAAACCATGATGATGGGCGGCGACCAGGCGCCGGGCCGCACCACCCGCGTCGCCGCCGCCAAGGCGGCGCTGGAAGCGCGGCTGGGCGATCTCACCCCCGCCCAGCGCGAAAAGGCGCTGAGCCGGCACTACGACAATTACTGGCTGGCCTTTGATGAAAGCGAGCTGGAGCGTCACGCCCGGCTGATCACCAGGGCCGACGCCAAGGGCGAGCTGCTGACCCTGGAAGCCAACAGCAACGATTTCCGCGCCGTCACCGAGATCGTGCTCTACACCCCCGACCATGCCGGCCTGTTCTCGCGCTTCGCCGGCGCCATCGCCATGGCGGGCGGCACCATCGTGGACGCCAAGGCCTTCACCACATCCGACGGTTTCGCGCTGGACGTGTTTTCGGTGCAGGACGCCGAAGGCGAAGCCTTTGGCGACAAGGAACGGCTGGGGCGCCTGGCGACCTCGATCGAAAAGACCCTGCGCGGCGAACTGAGGCCGCGCCAGCTTCTGGCCCGCAAGGCGCCCAAGACCCGCGCCAGCGCCTTCTCCATCCGGCCCAAGATTCATTTCGACAATGAAGCCTCGCGCATCGCCACCGTGATCGAGGTGGAATGCCTGGACCGGCCCGGCCTGCTCTATGACGTCACCCAGGCGATCTTCGAATCCGGCCTGTCCATTTCCACCTCCATGGTGGCGACCTATGGCGAGCGCGCCATCGACGTTTTCTATGTGCGCGACGGCTTCGGCCACAAGATCGTCCATCCGGCGCGGCTGGACGCGGTGGAAAAGCGGCTGAAAATGGCGCTGGCGCCCCCGCCCCTTGAAGCGGCGACGCCCCCCAAGGCATAAGACCGCACTCTTTTAATTGGCCTGACGCTGCGCTACTTGAGGCCCATGACACACACTCCGCTGGTTCTTTCGGGCATGCAGCCCACCAACACGCTGCATCTGGGCAATTATCTGGGCGCGCTCAAGAACTGGGTGCGGATGCAGGAAGAGATGCCCTGCCTGTTCTGCGTGGTGGACATGCACGCCCTGACCCAGGAGTCGGGATATGCCAAGGCAGAGGACCTCACCCGCTCCACCCGCGAAGTCGCCGCCGCCTATATCGCCGCCGGCGTCGACCCGGCGCGCACCCCGATCTTCAACCAGTCGCGCGTGCCCGAGCATGGCGAGCTGGCCTGGATCTTCAACTGCGTGGCGCGGCTGGGCTGGCTGGACCGCATGACCCAGTTCAAGGAAAAGTCGGGCAAGCACAAGGAACGCGCCAGCGTCGGGCTTTACACCTATCCGGTGCTGATGGCCGCCGACATTCTGGTTTACCGCGCCACCCATGTGCCGGT
>CANKIV010000077.1 GCA_947482125.1 Alphaproteobacteria bacterium | reverse complement strand
TGGGAACCGGCTTTATCGTGTCGGAACTTCCCGACTGGATCGCCGCCTTCGACATCCTTCTGGCCAATGTCCGTGCCGCTGGCGACGAGACGGCGTTGCGCGCGCTCACCGCGAGTGGCCCCCCGCCCTATGTGGACTCCCATGCGCAGAAAATCCATGACCGGTGGATTCACAGATACGACACCCTGGAAGAGAAAAACCTGTCCTCGCTGGCGCGCATGCTCGCATTCACGCATCCGCGATATTCCCTGACCGATATCCACAACTTCTATGAATCGGCGGAATTCTCGGAACGGACAATCCGCGACGAACTTTATGCCTATGACGCCCGCACCCGGCAGATGCAGTTCGATGTTCCGATTGTGATCGTTGAAGGCACGGAGGATATGGTAACGCCGGCAGCCTATATCCGGCGCTATTTCGACGACATCCGCGCGCCGGCAAAGTCCTTCGCCCTGGTCAGGGGTGGTGGCCATAGCGTCATCGTCACCAGGCCCGCGGAATTTCTGGACAGCATGCTGGCCGCGCTGAAATTGGTGCGCGTGCCGCTTTGGCAGGCGCCCACAAGTCGACCGCACTAGCGTTCCCGAACTTTGCCTAGCAACAGACGACGCGCGACAGATTCTAGAAACCGGTGGTGGGCAGCACATCGGCTGGGGCTAAATCAGCGCCGGCAGGTAACCGCCAAGCCGCATCAGCAAGCGACAGCAGGACAAGGAATTTCACGCTGGCCGCGAACCACAGCCAGAAAAGCGTGGCAGTGCCCTGCTTGCGGAAAATCGGGGCCATTGCGGCGATCACCAGCGCGAACAGCGTGGATTGCCACAGATAGTCGATCATGGCGTCTTGTCGCCGATCGTGCTGCCCATCCGGCGCACCAGTTTTTCGGCTTCCTGCAAGTCTTCCAGCGTGACCTTTCCGGTTTCCACCAGATGGGTCATCACCGGCTGGGTGCGTCCGCCGAACAGCGCCAGCAGATCGTCCACCAGCCGCCGCTGCGCCGCATTGCGCGACACCGCCGCTTCATAGATGTGCGCGTTGCCGATTTTCTTCAGGCGGGTGACCGCCTTCTTGCCTTCCAGCCGCACCACGGTGGTCTGGATGGTGGTGTAGGCCGGGCGGCCCTTCTTGGGGAATTCTTCCTGGATCTCGCGCACGGAGCGGGCGCCGCCGGTCCACAGCGTTTCCATGATGGCCAGTTCCAGCTTGGTCAGGCGCGGCGGTGCCATGGGCGGTCCTACTATAGGCATGGGTTTTATACCGCAGGCGCCGGGAACTGTCGACCCGCGGCATGCCGATACCCAGAAACAAGAACTGCCGGAGCCAGGCCAGCAACTTCGGCGGCGACAGCGCGCGCGGCGCCACCTCCAGCACCACCTGCGAGTAACGGTCCGCCGCCACGCCCCTTCGGCATTGCGCAGGGCTTGGGAATCCGGGTACGAAATCAGACGGATCCCTGGCCCCGGATCGAAGTGATCCGCCCCGCGTATATAGAAGTGGAAGGGCCACGAAGGAGAACACCATGATCCGACATGTATTGCTGGCCGCGACACTGCTGTGCGTTGCCGTTCCGGCGGTTGCCCAGCCCTATGGCGACCGCGACAGGCGCGAGGCCCCCTGCCTGCGCCAGCGCAACATCCATGACTATCAGATCGTGCCGGGCGACCGCTCGCTGGTGGTGACCGACATCGCCCGCCAGCGCTACCGGCTGAATTTCATCGGCCGCTGCTATGACCTGAAGCACAATTTCGGCCTGGCCTTCCGCACCCGCGGCGTCGGCACCCTGTCCTGCGTGACGCGCGGCGACTCGGTCTACAACAGCCAGGCGCTGGGCGCGGGCAAGCAGTGCATCGTCGAAAGCGTGGAATACCAGACCCGCGCACTGGACCGCATGGACTATGAAGCCATGCAGGGGCGGGATCGCCGCGACCGCGACTATCGCGACCGCCGCTGACGCCGCCATCGCTTCCATCAGGGCGCATCCTTCGCGGGATGCGCCCTTTTTCTTTTGGGGCGAGGCGCCGGATGACCGGCTGGCGCGATTGTGCCAAGTTCCATCATTTCAGAACCGGCGGGACAGCCGGTACATTTTAAAACGAGGGAGCCCAACGCCGTGAAGATCGAGTCCATCGAGTTCTTTTATCTCTCCATGCCCGAAGTGCTGGACATCGGCGATGGCAGCCAGGACGCGCTGCTGGTGCGGGTGCGCGCCGGCGGGTTGACGGGATGGGGCGAGTGCGAAGCGGCGCCGCTGGTCTCGATCGCCAGCCTGGTCTGTCCGATGTCGCACAGCGCCTGCAAGCCGGTGCAGGCCTCGGTGCTGGGCCAGGTGCTGGATGGCCCCAAAGACATCGCCCGCATCAGCCGGCTGGTGCGCGACAACAGCCTGGACCTGCTGCAGGCCGACCACACGCTGGCCGGGATCGACATCGCGCTGTGGGACCTGATGGGCAAGAAGAAGGGCGTGCCGGTTTTCGATCTTCTGGGTTACCGGAAAGCCTATCCCAAGACCCCCTATGCCTCGCTGCTGTTCGCCGATGCGCCCGAACAGACGCGCATCGCGGCAAAGGCGCTGCGCGCCAAGGGCTACAGCGCCATCAAGTTCGGCTGGGGGCCGTATGGCCGCACCAGCGCCAGGGCGGACGCCGACCAGGTCCATGCCGCGCGCGAAGGACTTGGCGCCGATGGCCATCTTCTGGTCGATGCCGGCACGGTGTGGGTCGATGACGTGGACAAGGCGCGCCAGCGGCTGGCGGCGTTGCAGGAATGCGGCGCGACCTGGCTGGAAGAGCCTTTCGTCTCGGGCGCGATCGACGCCTATGCCGAACTGTCGAAGGAAAGCGGATCGGTGAAGATGGCGGGCGGAGAAGGCTGCCACAACTTCCACATGGCCAAGCACATGATCGATCATGCGGGGTTGGGCTTTGTCCAGATCGACACCGGGCGCATCGGCGGCATCACCGACGCCAAGCTGGTCGCCGATTACGCGGCGAAGCGCGGCGTCACCTTCGTCAACCACACATTCACCACGCATCTGGCCCTGTCTGCCTCGCTGCAGCCTTTCGCCGGGCTGGAAGACCACCGAATCTGCGAGTACCCCGTGGAAGCCAAGCCGCTGGCGGAAGAACTGAGCCGCGACCGGCTGGAGCGCGACAAGGACGGACTGGTGCATGCGCCCGAAAAGCCCGGCCTGGGGGTCGAGCCGGACCTCGCGGCGATCCGCAAATACCTGGTCGACACCGAGATCAAGGTCGGCGGCAAGGTGCTCTACCGGACGCCGCAGATCTGAGGCGGGGAAAGGGCGCATCCGGAATCCGGCTGCGCCCTGCTCGATTGTGAGGCTTTGTACGGTCTGGCGCGTTACCTGCGGATGCATGCCGCCGCCATCCTCGCTGTCACCCGCCCCACGGGCGCTTTGCTCTTGGCCCTCGCCCTGCTGGCGGGCCTGGGCGCCTGCGCCTCCGTGCCCCAGATCGCGCCCACCGCCATCCCCGCCCCCGGAACGGTCAAGCCCGAGATCATCAGCCGGCGCGGCCCCCTCACACCGGCGCAAAGCAAAGCCGTGCTGCAAAAACTCGCCACCGAGCCGGGCGATGCCGGATTGCTCCAGCGCCATCTTGCCACCGAAGAGGAAGTGGCGGGCGGCCCCCTGATCGCGGGCAACCGCACCAGGCTGCTGCGCGACGGGCCCGAAACCTTCCGCGCCATGTTCGGCGCCATCGGCAACGCCAAACGCGACGTCAACCTCGAATATTACATCATCGAGGATGTCGCGTATGACGGCATGCATCTGGGCGATCTGCTGATCGCCAAACGCCAGGCCGGCATCGCCATCAATGTCATCTATGACAGCTACGGTTCGGGCTCGACCCCTGACGCCTTCTTCGACCGGCTGAAGGGTGCCGGAATCAAGCTGGTATCGTTCAATCCGGTCAATCCGCTGGAAAGCAAAGTCGCCTACGCCCCCAACGAGCGCGATCACCGCAAGATCCTGGTGGTGGACGGCCAGGTCGCCATTGTCGGCGGCGTCAATCTCAGCACCGCCTATCAGAGCAATCCGCTGGGCAAGTCCAGCGGCCCGCCCGGCACTACCCAGGACCAGTGGCGCGACACCGACCTGCAGATCGAAGGCCCCGCCGTGGCCGAGATGCAGAAACTCTTCCTGGAACACTGGACCGCGCAGAAGGGCGAAGCCCTCGACACCTCGGCCATGTTTCCGGCCAACGGCCCCAACGGCCCGGCCGTGGTGCGCGTGCTGGGCAGTTCACCCGGCGAAGCCATGCCGGACTATTACGCCGCCCTGCTGACCGCCATCCGCACCGCCGAGAAAAGCATCTGGCTCACCACCGCCTATTTCGCCCCCACGCCGGACCAGCTCGGCGACCTGAAGGACGCCGCCCGGCGCGGCGTGGATGTGCGCCTGCTGCTGCCCGGACGCAGCGACTCCCCGCTCTCCCTAGCGGTGGCCCATTCCCATTACACGGGACTTCTGGAAACGGGCGTGAAGATCTTCGAGACCTTCGACATCATCCTGCACGCCAAGACAGTGGTGGTGGATGGGGTCTGGTCGTCGATCGGCTCGTCCAATTTCGACCATCGCAGCGTCATCGCCAATGACGAGGTCGATGTGGTGGTTCTGGGCAGCCAGGCGGCGCAGGAACTGGAAGACCTGTTCGGCGCCGACCAGGCAGGCGCCAAGCCCCTTACCCTGCAATCCTGGCGCGACCGCCCGCTATGGGGCCGCATCAAGGAACGCTTCGCGCTGCTGTGGGAGAAGATGCTGTGAGACGTGCATTGCTGATCGCCGCGCTGTCGCTTCTGGCGACGACAACGCAGGCTTCGCCGCCCGGCCCGCAACTGCCCTGCGCCCCCATGGCCGCCGTCTTTCCCGCCGCCACCGCGCTGCCCGTCATCGCCATCTGGCACGGCGACGAACTGGACCGGCAGAACTGGCAGCCGCCTGCCTGCACCGGCTGGCCCGCCGCCTCGCGCGCCCGGCTGATCGTCACCCTCGCCGCCAGCTTCCGCTTTGGCGGCACGATGGACGGATTGCTGGCGCGGGTGGGCGCGATCTCAAGCCTGCGCGATATCCGCTACTGGTCGGCCACCGACAACAAGTGGGGGCCGCTGGCCCATGACGCCTCCGCCCTGACCGGCCCCGACGCCGGGGCCCGCCGCGCCGACTTCGCGCCCGCCGAACTGGTGAAAGGCGCCGACCTGCATTACTGGGAAAACGATACCCGCACCGGCGCCACCGTCTATCGCATGCGCGTGCTGGAAAGCAGCGCCGAGCGCGCCGTGATCTCCAGCGACAATGTCACGCCGGTGCGCCGCCTTCTCTTCACCATCTTCAAGCCCGGCGCGCTGCAGTCGCTGCTGATCATCCAGCGCCAGGGGCCCGGCCTGTACGGCGCCTATATCGTCAGCCGCAGCGGCGAAGGCACGTCCATCCTGGCGGCGGGCCATGACGATTCCTATGTCAGCCGCGCCAACGCGCTCTATCGCGCGCTTGCCGGGATCAGGACCGACCTGGAACCGCCCGCCCTTGTTCCCGCCCCGCGCTAGTGCGTCACGCGCCAGTCAAAACCGGTCAGGAAACCTGACACCAGCGCCGCCGCCCCGTCCATCGCGGCGGGATGGAAGAACTGAAATTCCACCGCCCAGCGTCCGTCATCGCGGCAGTAATGCAGCTTGTCGCTGATCCAGGCGGTGCCGTTCGGTTCGGACCAGGACTGGGTGAAGCCGCTGCCGATGGCGCCGGAAAATCCCGGCATCACCGGCGCCAGCCTGGGATTGAGCAGGCCCGGATGGGCCATCTGCGCCGCGCTGCGCGAGGCATCCTCATAGGCGGCGCAGGGCTGCGCCAGCTTCGGGCGCATCGCCGTCATGTCGGTGAGAAACAGGCTGGCCGACACGCGCCCCGCTTCATCCAGATGCATGTAAAATGCATGCATGTCGCGCGGCCCCGGCCCGCGCGTCAGGTTGATGCGCCTGAACGTGCCCACCTCTGCTGGAAACGTCATGCCGGAATGACTGTCGGTATAGGGCGCGGCAGGCTGGCCCGCGCGCTGGATCGGCTGGGCGGCGGCAGGGACCGACAGCATCGCCATGCACATGATGGTGACCTTCAGAGCCACTGGCATGGCGGCACCCTCAAAGGACCGCGCCAAGGCTAATCCTCTTCATCCCCCGCCTCAAGGCGCGGTGGCCGCCAATCCTTATAGCGGAACATGCCCTCAATTTTTCGGGGGGCGGTCAGCGCAACTGTCTGCTGCAGCGGAATGCCGATGTCAGTCCTGACCTTGAAACTTGGTCCGGCAGGGTTGCCGCCGGAGCTTTAGCCCCGGCGGCATCAAGGCGCTACTATTCCTTGGCGGTCGTGACCTTGACGGTCTCGGTGACGACGGTTTCTTTCGCCTCCGGTTTCACGACAACAACCTCGGGTTCCGGCTGCACGATGACGACGTCCGGCTTTGCCGGCTTGTCGTCGGTGATGATGATCTGGTCGCCCATGGTGCTAGCGGTTCGGGGCGGTGATCACGACAGCCTTGGGTGCGCCGCCGCTCTTGAAATTGTCCCACATGAAGAAGCCGATCACGCCGAGCACCAGCATCACCGCGCCCAGGATAAAGCCCAGCACGGCCGAACCGCCACCGCCGCCGCTTTCGCCGTCACTGCCCTTGTTGATAATCACTGTCATGGCCGGGTTCCTTTTGGAGTTATGCCGCAGGAACAACGATCGGGTGGGGCAGGAGTTCCGGTCCGCATACTCAGGCCCGCACGGTTCCTGCCAGGCAATCCGGCGCCTCGCGGAACCGGGCGACGGCGTCCTTATGGTCGCCGCACGCCAGCCGCACGGCCTGCGATGCGCGTCCCTATCGCGTGTTCACCGGGCGCACTTTGTAGAGCTCCCGGTCGCCGGTCACCTTCATGTTGTAGCTGCCCAGTGCCCCCTCGCGGATGTTGACGACGGGATTGCCGGACCAGGTCGGGTTGGCGTTGCCACTCACCAGCTCCCACCGCTCGCCCGTCATCAGCACGATGCCGCCGGAAGACCAGGATTGGATGCGCTGGTTGGCCCGGACCACCTTGCCGCCGCCCGTCAGCGCGCCGAGCCAGCCGCGCGACCGTTGGGGCAGCGGCGCGGTGCCGCTCGCCACGGCGGCGGCGCGCACGCCGGGCGCGGGCGTCACGCTCGTCGCCTGGGGCACCATGCGCTGCTGGCTGGCGGGCGCGGGCGGAAGATTGAGATGGCTGCGCATCGCCTGGGCGGCGCCGTAATAGCAATCCAGCCACAACCGGTCATCAGTGATGCCGGCGCCGTCGCAGCGCTGGCTTGCCTCCCGCACGTCCTGCCGGGCCTGGCCCAGCGCCGGCGCCGCGAACAGCATCGCAAGGCCCGCAATCGCAATCAGTCTGGACATGACGTCCCTCTACCCTCGTTCCCACGCCGACAGTAAGGCATCCAGCGCCTCTCGCAGACGAGCGGTCACGGTGTCGCGGTAGTCGCCGCACACCAGCCGCACGGCTTCCGCCGGAGTGTGGCCTTCGCCGCAGACCTTGCGCAAAATTGCGGCATCGTTGCCGCCTATTGCGGCATCGATGGCGCACAATTTTTCCATCGCCGCGCGCTGGCCCATGCCCAGCGGCGCGCCGCCATGGCTGCGCGACGTTTATCAACTGGGTGCTGTCGCGCCAGCTGCTTTCACACGCCGCAAATATCTGCGCATAGCGTTGCCCGCCTTGAAGCGCTGCGCCGCCGTAAACTTCGGATTGCCGCCCGCCAGCTGCCCTTTGGCATAGGCCGCCTCCAGCGGCGACAGCTTGCGCCAGGCCCTGGCCGCTCCCGCCACAGCGCCGATTAATGTTCAGCTATTAGGCAAAGAAGGATATCAATCCTGTTGCCGCCCCGTAACGCGACCAAGGACAGCGCATGACCGAACCGACCCGCCGCGAAAACATCGTCCGCTTCCTGCAGCAGTCCATGGCCGTGACCTTCGCCGTCTGGCTGGCGGTCATCTTCAACCGCCGCGGCGAGCTGGTCGGCCTGCCCGCGTCCGAAGCGTTCGGCCTGGTCACCGGCTGGCTGATCGCCACCACGCCCTTCGGCATGATGCTGACCGCGCTGGCCTGGGCCTTCCGCACCTTGCTGGGCTGGGTACTGAAGAAACCCTGATCCCTCCAGGGGCGGCCCACTTCGCCGATCATCTCCACAGCATTGCTGACGATGGCGTCCTCGGCGCAGCCGGCGCGCAGCGCCAAGTCCCAGCAGCAGTTTGCGGGCGGCGGAGCCGTGTTAGGCTGGCGCCATGACCTTTCCCTTCGCCTTCTTCATCAGCGCCATCGCCGCGCTCATCGCCTCCGGTCTCTGCGCCGCCCTCCTGCGCCGCATCCCGGCGGTGGTGGCGCTGGCATGGGTGTTCGCCTCGGCGCTGGCCGCCGCCGTCACCGCCATCAACTGGCAGGCCGGCCATTCGCCCATCGCCCTGTTCTTTGACTTCACGATTCTGACCGGCCAGGCGATGCTGGGGGCGATTGTGGGGGCGCTGCCCGCCGCGCTATGGCTGAAGCGGTCCTCCAGCGCCTAAAAACCCCGTAATACCGCCAAAAGCGGGAGTTGGCGCTGGCCCGCCCATGCTATAAAACCCGCCCAACCCCAGCTGAGCAGCGAAAAACCTCATGACCCTGTCGCGTAACGCCATCATCGCCATCGCCGCCGCCGTCATCCTGGTGGTGGGCGGCATCGGGGCCTGGTTCCTGCTGAAATCCCCGTCGGGCGAGGAAAGCACCGCCACGGCCGCCGCCGAGCCGTCCGGCCCGCTGCCCGAACCGGTGATCGTGGTGGTCAGCATGGATGCCGTCACCCAGGCCTCCAAGGTGGGGCAGAGCATCATCACCCAGATCCAGGCCATGGCCAACCAGGCCAAGGCAGAACTGGGCCCGGAGGCGCAGGCGCTGCAAAGGGAGGAAGCGGCGGTGGCCAAGCTGCCGAGCGGCGAGCGGCTGGCCAAGCTGGAGGCGCTGGCCCCGCGCCGGGCCGCGTTCCAGCAGAAGGCGCAGGCCAGGGACACCCAGCTCAAGGGCGCCTTTGCCCTGGCACGCGCCGACCTGGGCAAAATGATCGAGCCGATCCTGCGCCAGATCGTGACTGCGCGCGGAGCCAACCTGGTGATGGACAGACGCGCGGCCTCGATGCTGCCCGACCCCTCGCTGGACATTTCCAAAGACGTGGTGGCGGCGCTGGACGCCAAGGTCCAGACCTATACCGTCAAGGTTCCGCCGCCGCAGGCGATGCCAGCCCAACAGTAGCCGCTATCCAAACCCAACCCGCTGGCGTAGTTTGCCGGCTCTAACCAAGACAGGAATACGACATGGCCGCGCGCCGCAACAATGCCCGCAAGAAAGACAAACGCCGCCGTCACGCCGACACGCGCAGGAAACAGCGCGAAGCCGCTGCGACGACCGCCAAGGAACCGCCGCAGCGCGCCAAGCGTCCGTCTAAATAAAACAGACTGATCCGGCACAACTTTAAGGGCGCGCGCAGGAGACTGCCGCGCCCTTATGCTTTCAGAATACTGCTGAGCTACTGGATAATGCTACGGCCAGAACGAGCCCGCCAATCCACACCCGAACCCAGAAAAGGCGGCTCGAGCGATAATCCGTCAACCGTTAGTTGCGACTAGCGTGACATCGCCGTGACGGGACTGAACTCCAGTGGCAGGTGCTGGAACGCACATAGTTCCACCCCGAGGGATACCGGAGCGGCATGAACCCCTCGGCGCTTACCAGACATTCAACGGCCATGGGCGTGCTCCGGAGATAGCGTTGTACCGGAGACTTCCGGTACCGCTTCCTGCTGATACCCGGCGAGCATACTCACAGTGTCCGTGTGATCGTGCCACCTTCTGGCCTGAAAAAATCGAAAGTGGCCTGCCCCCTTTGAAGTGGTCCTCCCTGAAGTATGGTTTTGACCAAGGAGGATTGGATAGATGGCAAGGAAGAGGCACACAGCAGAAGAGATTGTCGCGAAGCTACGGCAGGTCGATGTGCTGAT
>CANKIV010000076.1 GCA_947482125.1 Alphaproteobacteria bacterium | reverse complement strand
GGAGGCCAAGGCTGTTATTGGGCAATGGCGCAGCCACTACAACACCGTCCGGCCGCACTCATCCCTGGGATATCGGCCACCCGCACCGCTGGCATTCAGCCCTGTCCCACCACCTCTGGATCAGGCGGCCGCGATGCAATAGTCTCTCTATGCCGGTGGTACAAAATATCCGTCAGGTCACTGCGCGCTTTTTTTTGCCGCACCGCTTCGCCCTGCATATGTGGGTACGCTTCTGCACCGGCCAAAAAGCGCTCTGGCATGGCTTTCGCTCTGTTCCCTGGCAGACGGCCTAGGTGCGTTCCGTTACGGAGCATCGCGGCCTTGCACAAAGGGATTTGCAGGGGCCATGAAACACAAGAATTCACATCTGCTGGTGGGATACTGGAGTCGCCTGCGCAAGGGCCGTGAAGTGCCTGACCAGACCGACATCGATCCGCGCGCCATCAAGCGCCTGCTCTCCTATACATTCATCCTGGATTGCGAAAATCCGGGCCGCCCGATTTACCGTCTTGCCGGCACTGCCCTGTGCGAACGCTTCGGCTTCGAGCTCAAGGGCACCAGCTTCCTGGCCCACTGGGAATCCCAGTCCGGCCTTTCCCTCGCATCGCTCCTGCGCCAGTCGCTCAAGACCTGCCAGCCGGTCTGCCTGTCCTCCATCGCCGCGACCGCCGACAACGGCATGGTCGAGCTGGAAACCATTCTCACGCCCGTCTCCTTCAATGGCGGCGAAGCCACCCGTTTCTTCGGCATGGTGCAGATGCTGAGCGATCCGACGCCGCTTCTGGGACGCTCCATCGCCTATGAACGCCTGGTCGGTTCGCAGCTGATCCAGGAGGACGAACCGCTTCAGGTCCATGATGACCGCGACCAGCCGCCCCCGCCCCCGCCGCCGCCGCCGAGCCTGCGCGCCCATCCCAAGGCGCCCTATCTGCGCCTGGTGGTGTCACAGGAAAGCCCCGCCTTCATGCATTTCGGATCAGGCGATCTGCTGCAGAAAATGTTCGATGTGATCGGCCGCTGGCGCGCCGCCAACAGCGAGGAGACCAGCCGCTTTGTTTGAGGCGGCTTAACGCGGCTGCGCCGCGGTAGAGGTATCGGGGCGTTCCGGCTCGTTCTTCCGCGGCCCCAGCGGATCGTTGCGCAAGACGTTACGGTCCAGGCGCGCAGCGGAATTCTTGCGCTCCAGATACGGGATTTCATAGGCTTCGACCTTGGCGCGATAGGCCTGGAAGGTCGCTTCGTCCGCCTCTGTGCGCTTGTCGCAGCGTTCGGCCGGCAGTTTGGCCTGCAACTGGCACCACAGGTCGAAATTCATTTCCTTGACGGCGTAGTTGCGGGTGTTTTGCGCCAGCGCCGGCGCGCACAGCGCGGCCGCAACCAGCAGGCCCAGAGCAACGCGGGTTCGCATCCTGATCATGGTTCGATCTTAGGCGCTTTGGCGCAGCCCCGATAGGCACAAAAAGGCAACGCCTCCGCTCTCTTTCGAGGGCGGAGGCGTTTGGCTTTTTAGATAATTACGGCTGGAGCGTGATAACCGTGCGGCGGTTGCGCGCTTCCTTGACGCCGTCTTCGGTCGGGACCGCGAGATCGGTTTCGCCCACGCCGCTGGCATGCAGGGCAGGGCGGCGGGCGCCCATCTGCACCAGTGCGTCCACCACGACATTGGCGCGGCGCACCGAGAGGCGCTGGTTGTAGTCGGCGTCACCGGAAGTATCGGTATGACCGACGATGTTGATGTTGGTCTGGCCCCCGGTGCGGGCGCCGGCGATGACGCTGTCCAGCACCTTTAGCTGTTCGGCTTTCAGGGTCCAGGAGTCGAAATCGAAATAGACCGTGAAATCGGGGGCCGGCGCGGGTGCGGGGGCCGGAGCCGGGGCAGGCGCCGGAGCCGGCGGCGTATAGGCCGGGGCAGGCGGGGCCGGGCGTGCGGCGGTCTCCAGGCGGATCAGCGAGGAATCCAGCGAAGTCTTGCAGGCCTGGGACGCGGCGGCGGCGCCGGGCACGGTGCCGTACAGGATCCAGCAGTCATAATCGACCTGGGCGCGCGCGGCCTGGTCGGGAAACTGGTCCTTGCCGGCGGCCAAGGCGCGGACCAGACGGTCGCGAACGGCGGAGGCGGTCGGATTGGGCGCGGCTTCGGGTTCCGGTTCGGCCCCGGTTGCGGCCATTTCGGCCTTGGCGGTGAAGGCCTGGGACAGCAGGTCGCTGGTGGTGTCGCTGCTGGAGAATATGTCGAAGATCGAGCTCTCCACCGGTTCGGCCGGCAGATCGGCGGCCTGGCTGGCCTGGTCGGTATAGGCAACCTGCAGCGCCTGGGTGAAAGCCGAGCCGGCGGCTTCATCGCTGCCGTCGCCAAAGAGGCTGGAGCAGCCGGCCAGGCCGACGGCCAGAACGGCCGCGGCGGCCAGCATGGTCAGGCGGCCACAAGAATTGGCGGAAAAGCGCATTTTTTTATCCCCAAGGGCGGCTTGTTTTTGCGGGCCCCAGCCCTGGAGCCGCCGCCGAAACTACCATTCTCCTATAGCGCGGCGGAACCGGGCGAAAAAGGCCCCTGCTCCAAAATGGTTGGCCCCCCCCCCGGGGCCGGCAGGCCCAACCCGAAAAGAGAGGAAAAAAGGGGGAAAATGTTGATCCACGGCCGGGCCGGTAACCACCTGTTGACCTAGAGGGCGTAAAACAGCCGCGAGGCATTAACAATTGGGGCAGGCCCATGCAGGGCTTGGCGATGGCCATGAAGGACGCCGAGCCGGTCGTCGCGAAGGCGGGCGCCGAACGCCGGCGCTTTCGCCGCGTCAAGGTGGACTTGCCCGGACGGCTGTTCATTCCCTCCGACAGCCGCGAAGCGCGCTGCACCATTTCCGACCTGTCTCCGGGCGGCGCCAGCATCGCCTGCGAGACGGTGCCCGAGGCCGGAACGCCGGTCGTCCTGTATGTCGACAATTTCGGCCGTTTCGAAGGCACCGTGGTGCGCCGCGACGGTTATGGCTTCGGGGTTTCCTTTGTCTGCACCCCGTCCAAGCGCGAACGCACCGCCGAGCAGCTGACGCTGTTCATGAACAAGACGCTGGTGGACGACAGCGTGCTGCGCCGCCATGAGCGTTCCAACCAGAAGGGCTTCGCCAAGTTCACCCGCGCCGATGGCCAGATCGTGCAATGCGAGGTGATGGATATTTCGGTCGGCGGCGTTTCGCTCAAGACCGATGGCGTGCCCTTTGTCGGGCAGACCCACAATGCGCTGAACGACGCGCGCAGCCTGGCCGCCGGCATGATGGCGATGCAGGCGCGCGGCGGCATTCGTCCGGCGGCATAGCAGATGTCAGAGGCCGACAGGCTGATCCAGTTGCTGGATCTCAGACCCCATCCCGAAGGCGGCTATTTCCGCGAGACATTCCGGGATGGAAATGATGGCCGCGCTTTTTCCACCGCGATCTATTTCCTGCTCAAGGCGGGCGAGGTCTCGCGCTGGCACCGGGTGGATGCGGTCGAGGTCTGGCATTTCTATCGCGGTGCGCCACTGGAACTGATGATCGGCAAAAACCAATACATCCTGGGTCCGGATATAGACGAAGCTCAGGTGCCGCAGCTGGTGGTGCCGCCCGGAGAATGGCAGGCGGCCAGGAGCCTGGGCGACTACACGCTGGTGGGCTGCACGGTCGCCCCGGGCTTCGAGTTTTCCAAATTCGAGATGGCGCCCGACGGTTTCACGCCGTGAGCCGGATCGGCAAAAGGTCCTGCGGACCTTTTGCCCGGAATGTTGATTATTGCAGCGCACGCGCTGACAATTTCTCGTTTTGCCGTTGACGCCGACCTTGGCCCCCGCGCATCGTCCGCCCAATCTCCAAAAACGATGCAAGGGAAGACGTTGATGAGAACACTGTATGTCGCGGGTCTGGCGCTGAGCCTGATGACCACCGCTGCGCTGGCCCAGGCCGACCGCCTGGCGATCCAGAGCGAGCCTGCAAGGAACGGCACGCCCGCCTGGTCGCTGGCGCCGTCTTTTCCGGATTCCACCGGCTTCACCCTGGTGGAAGCCGACGGCACCGTGAACGTGATCCCGCGCGAACAGCGCGGCGGTCGCCGCGAATTGCCTGCCGGTTATGTCGCCACGCCCAACTGCAAGGGCTCGCCCATCTGCGGCCGCCAGGACGGCTTTGCCCGCAACCAGCTGGCGCGCGTCAAGTATGACCAGACCCTGGGCTACAAATTTTCCTATCCCTATTTCCTGCCCAAGGGCATCGGCGGCGTGCCGTCGGTGGCGCTGGATTCCAAGGGCAATCTCTGGGTCTTCAAGCGTTCACCCGTCGGCGTTACCCAGCTGATGAAGTTCGACACCAATCACAAGCTGGTTCTGGAGGTGCCTGAAAGCGTCATCTCCTATCAGGAGAAGGCACACGGCATGGCCGTGGATGCTGACGACAATGTCTGGATCGCCGATGCCGGCCAGGCGACCGTCAAGAAACTGTCGCCCGACGGCAAGCTGCTGCTCAGCATCGGTGAACGCGGCAAGCGCGGGGACTGGATCGAAGACAAGGGCCAGCGCCTGTTGTGGCAGCCGGTGATGATCGCCTTCGGCCCCAAGGGCGAGGTCTATATCGGCATGGGCCATGCCAACGAAAGCCCCAACGATGTCGACAGTCCGGACGCGTTCAACAAGTACGGCGTGGCGCGCGTCCTGCAGGTCACCTCGGATGGCAAGTTCGTGCGCCAGTGGTTCGGCAATGAAGTCGGCCAGGGCAAGTTCAACGACGTGCATGGCCTGGCGGTGGATCCCACCAATGGCGATGTCTGGATCGGCGACCGCGAACAGTATCGCATCGTCGTCTATACGGCGGATGGCCGCTTCAAGAAGACGCTGCAGGTCAAGAATTTGGTTTGCGCCCTGAACTTCGACAAGTCCGGCAATCCGTGGATGGCTAGCGGCCAGGACGGCCAGTTCCTCAAGCTCAATCGCGACGGCAAGGTGCTGGGCGCTGTCGGCAACGGCATGGGTATCGGTACCGGTCAGTTCATCGAAGCCAGCTATTGGGTGTTCGACAAGAACAACAACCTGATCGCCGGCGACACCAGCGTCGGCCGCGTCACGATGATGTCGAAGTAGTTTTCCTGAATGGAAAAATAGAAGGCGCTCTCGAAAGAGGGCGCCTTTTATTTTGCCGCAACGTCCTTGGCCGAAGCCGCCATCAGCCGTCCCAGCTCCTGCTGGATCGCCAGGGACGAGGCATGGCCTTCATGGCCCTCGCCGGGAACGAAGCTCACCAGCAGGGTCTGTCCGACGATGCTGATGGTGGGCTTGCCGCCTTCGGCCACCTTCACGCTGTTGATGCGCTTGATCAGGCTCTGGCGGGCGGTAGGGGCGCTGGCGAGAAACCGCTCGATCCCCAGCGCCGCGTTGGTCAGGGCTTCGAAGGCGCGTCCGCGGGTTTCCGGATCGGAGGACAGCACGGCGGGATCGGCGGAGAATTTCAGCGCCACTTTCTGCATGTAATTGAGATGACTGGCTTCATCGCTGAGCGCCGCCTGGAATTCCGGCAGCGACACCGCCAGCGACGGCAGCGGCGGCGCATCGCCCTGGCGGGTGGCCGGCAGCCCGCCGGGATTGGCCAGCGTATAAAGTGTCAGCCCGCCCCATACCGAAACCCTGAGCGCGGTGGCGCCGGTATCGTATTTCAGCAGCTTGGTGCCCAGCGAGCCGCGATCCATGGTGAGCACGAAATTCTCGGACGCGCCGGAAAAGCGCAGCAGGAATTTGCCGCCAGGATATCGGTGCAGGATGAAGCTGTCCTTGTCGCCGCTGCTGTAGACGCCGGGCTGGACGGCGCTCAGCCGGTCCGCCGCCAGCCGCGACGCCATGGAGGGCGGCACGCCGGGTGGGGCGTCGGGCTGGGCCCAGGCCGGATGGAAGCCCGGACCGGCCAGCAGAACCGCAAAAAGGACGAGGACTGGTCTCACGCGATACTTTCCCGGCGTTGCTTCGCCGTGGCTGGTGGACCCCACCAGACCCCCTTCATTGCCGTCACAATGCCATCGCAATTGGGCGAATTTAAGCCGCTTGGCCAGACATTTGACGTCCCCTGGCGCGCGCGAGGTGGGTGCACGCGCCGGAAGGGGCTGGGACCCGGCCCGGACCTGCGAAAAGGCAAGGGGGCGTGACCAAGGCACGCCTTCCTTTTGGGCGGGAATGTGACTAAACCCGAATCTTCATCTCCAGCAAAAAGGGCGCTCCCGTGACGCAGAGCCTCGACACTTTCAAATGCCGCAAAACCCTCAAGGTCGGCAGCAAGAACTATGTCTATTTCAGCCTCACCGCGGCGGAAAAGAACGGCCTGAAAGGCGCGTCGAAACTGCCCTATTCCATGCGGGTGCTGCTGGAAAATCTGCTGCGCCACGAGGACGGCCAGACCGTCACCGCCGATGATATCCGCGCCGTGGTCGCCTGGCAGAAAAACCGCACGTCCGACCGCGAGATCGCCTTCCGCCCGGCCCGCGTGTTGATGCAGGACCTGACCGGCGTACCCGCCGTGGTCGACCTGGCCGCCATGCGCGATGCCATGAAAAACCTGGGCGGCAATCCCGAAAAGATCAATCCGCTGGCCGAAGTGGACCTGGTGATCGATCACAGCGTGATGATCGACAATTTCGGCAAGAAGGACTCCTTCAAGAAGAATGTCGCGGTCGAATATGAGCGCAACAAGGAGCGTTACACCTTCCTGCGCTGGGGCCAGCAGGCCTTCGCCAACTTCCGCGTCGTGCCGCCGGGCACCGGCATCTGCCACCAGGTCAATCTGGAATATCTCGCCGAAACCGTGTGGGTGCGAAAGCAGAAGGATTCGATCAACAAGAAGACCATCGAGGTCGCCTTCCCCGACAGCGTGGTGGGCACCGACAGCCACACCACCATGATCAACGGCCTGGCCGTGCTGGGCTGGGGCGTGGGCGGCATCGAGGCGGAGGCGGCCATGCTGGGCCAGCCCATTTCCATGCTGATTCCCGAAATCATCGGCTTCAAGCTGACCGGCAAGTTGCGCGCGGGCGTCACTGCCACCGATCTTGTCCTGACCGTCACCCAGATGCTGCGCAAGAAGGGCGTGGTCGGCAAGTTCGTGGAATATTACGGCGACGGGCTTGACGAACTCAGCCTGGAAGACCGCGCCACGCTCGCCAACATGGCGCCGGAATATGGCGCCACCTGCGGTTTCTTCCCGATCGATGCCGAGACCGTGCGCTTCCTCAAGAACACGGCGCGCAAGGCGCCGCGCGTGGCGCTGGTGGAAAAATACGCCAAGGCGCAGGGCCTGTGGCGCACCAGGAAGAGCCCCGATCCGGTCTTCACCGACACGCTGTCGCTAGACATGACCACGGTCGAGCCTTGCATGGCCGGACCGATGCGGCCCCAGGACCGTGTCTCTCTTGGCGGCATTGCCGGCAATTTCGCCGAGCATCTGATGACGACCTTCAAGAAGGAAGACAGCGCCAACAAGCGGGCACGCCTGGAAGGCAGCGAGCATTCCATCGGTCACGGTGATGTCGTGATCGCCGCCATCACTTCCTGCACCAACACGTCCAACCCGTCGGTGATGATCGGCGCGGGGCTGGTGGCGCAGAAGGCGGTCAAGCGCGGTCTGCAGGTGCGCCCCTGGGTCAAGACCAGTCTGGCGCCAGGCTCGCAGGTCGTGACCGACTATCTGAAGAAGGCCGGCCTCGACAAGGCGCTGGACAAGCTGGGTTTCACGCTCGCCGGTTACGGCTGCACCACCTGTATCGGCAATTCCGGCCCCTTGCCCGAGGCCGTGGCCAAGGCCGTCACCGAGGCCGACCTGGTCGCCGCCGCCGTGATCTCCGGCAATCGCAATTTCGAGGGCCGGGTGCATCCCCAGGTGCGGGCCAACTATCTGGCTTCGCCCATGCTGGTGGTGGCCTATGCCCTGGCCGGATCGGTCAACATGGACCTGACCAAGGAGCCGGTGGGTTACGACAAGGAAAATGAGCCGGTCTATCTGAAGGACATCTGGCCGTCTCCGAAGGAAATCGCCGACGCCATCCGCAAGGCGGTCAAACCCGCCAGCTTCAAGAAGCGCTACGGCAATGTGTTCGATGGCGACGCCAACTGGAAGAAGGTCAAGCTGGTCAAGGGTCAGACCTATCAGTGGGACAAGGCTTCGACCTATGTGCAGAATCCGCCCTATTTCGAAGGCATGGAGCTGTCTCCCAAGGCGGTCGAGGAAATCACCGGCGCCCGCGTGCTGGCGCTGTTCGGCGACAGCATCACCACCGACCACATCTCGCCCGCCGGCAACATCAAGCCGACGGCGCCGGGCGGTGTCTATCTGTCCGAGCACAATGTTGCGCAGCGCGACTTCAACTCCTACGGCTCGCGCCGCGGCAACCACGAAGTGATGGAGCGCGGGACCTTTGCCAATATCCGCATCCGCAATGAGATGATGGGCGGGGCCGAAGGCGGCAACACCGTCTATTACCGCGATCCGAACGCGCCGGGCGAAACCATGTCCATCTTCGATGCCGCCCAGCACTACAAGCAGGACGGTCATGGCACGGTGGTGATCGGCGGCAAGGAATATGGCACCGGCTCGTCGCGCGACTGGGCCGCCAAGGGTCCCAAGCTCCTGGGCATCCGCGCCGTGATCACCGAAAGCTTCGAGCGCATCCACCGCTCCAACCTGATCGGCATGGGCGTGGCGCCCTTCTGTTTCGAGGCGGGCAAGACGCGCAAGGATTACGGTTTCACGGGCCGGGAAGTCATCGACATTCCGGGCCTGTCCGGCGCTCTCAAGCCGCGCCAGCAGATGAAGGCCCTGGTCCATCGCCCCGACGGCACGACCTTTGATCTGCCGCTCTATCTGATGATCATGACGGCCGATGAAGTGGCCTACTTCAGGAATGGCGGCATTCTGCAATACGTGTTGCGCAACCTGCTGGCCGCCTGATCGCAAAGCCATCTGGAGTATCCTGCTCCGGATGGCTTTTGATTCTCTCACCCTTGTGAGCGCCGCGGCCCTGTTCGCCGCCAGTGTTGGCGCGTGGGCGCAGGCCGCGCCCTTCAAAGCCGCCTCCCGTCTGTACCTGCGCTTCGCCGCAGTGCTGCTGTCGGCGCTGGCGGCCGCCGCGCTCCTGCATCTCGCCGACGTCGCGGTGCTCTTTCTGTTGCCGCTGGCATCCGTCTCGCTGGCGCTGTCGGCATGTGCGCGCTTCGCGCAGCCTTTGCGCAGCTTCGCCGCTACCCTGGCGCTGGTCGCAGCGCTCGCATCGGGACTGGCGGCGATGCTGTCGGGGCAATGGATATTGGCTTTGGTGCCGGTGGCGGCGTCCAGCCTGGTGGTGATTGCCGCAAGCGTGAACGGCATGGCGCTTGTCCCGGCCTTGGCGGGCGTGGCGTTGCTGGCGGCGGGACTTGCGACGGCGCAGCAGGGCGCGCGGGCTGGTACGCTGTTGTTCTTGGCGGCGGGACTGCTGGGCCTGTCGCGGCGTCAGCTTTTGCGGTCCACCAGCAAGGCCTGGCGCGGCGCGGCGGTGCCGTAAGCGGTTTCCACACGAACCGTTTCGCGCCGGTCCGGCAACGCCTGGCCCAGAAGCTGGGTAACAAAAGACGGTATCAGGCGCGGCCCGTCCCAGAATGGATCGAAGGCCTTCGTCTCGTCCTGGTACACAAGTTCGACCTGCAGGCGCGGCGGGGTCTTGGTGCCGGCTTGCGAAAAATCCGGGGTCTGGCCGCCCAAATGGCTGGAAGCGCTGGTTTTTTCGATGGCGCGCGGGCTCGCGGCGAAGGTTTTGATACCTCCGCGGGCCATGGATTCGAGGGTTCCGTTAACGCGCATGCCAGGAACAACGCAAGGCCCGCGCCGCTTGGCCGCCCGCGCCAGATTTCCGCTTTCTTAAGTCCGCATCGCCATACTCAACCCCAGGAAAGGCCGGAGAAACCGGCCCTGGATGGTGGATTGTGTCGAACGCCGCATTGCAGAAGCGAGACAATGTCGCCCAGCTTGGTACGCTGGAGGATGAACTGCGCCTGCGCCTTTCGGCCCAGGCGGCCGGCGCAGCGGCCTTTGACTGGAACGTGACCGCCGGGACCATCGGCTGGGACGGCGCCACCGATATCCTGCCGCTGCATCTGGATTCGCGCGACGCGGGAAATTTCCTCGACAATATCGCGCCCGAGCGCCGCACCGCGCTGCTCGCGGTGCTGGACACGCATAGTCCCGCTTC
>CANKIV010000075.1 GCA_947482125.1 Alphaproteobacteria bacterium | reverse complement strand
GTGCCATCAGCACATCGACCTGCCGTAGCTTCGCGACAATCTCTTCTGCTGTGTGCCTCTTCCTTGCCATCTATCCAATCCTCCTTGGTCAAAACCATACTTCAGGGAGGACCACTTCAAAGGGGGCAGGCCAGGTGACGCGAACAACGGCCTGGCGGCATGCTCGGGATTGTCGGCATTATCGGCGGCGATGCGAAACAGGTTCAGCACGCGGCTGGTGGATGCCCGTCCGAGGGCACCCAGAAAACGGATAGAGCGATCACTCGACACAGGGAACTCCGGCGGGCTAATGGCTAACAGGCGTTCACCACCATGGCGGGCGCTTCCCTAATGATTTGCTGCTAAAGGCGCAGGAATGGTGGGCCAAGTATTAACAAATGCGCATTTGCGTTAACCTCTGGCCATGGTTTTACATTTTGATCGCACGCTGGAAGCGCCTTATGGCGTGGAGGGGCGCCTGTCGCCCCGGATCGCGCGGCTGCTTGCGCCCAATCCGGGACCCTTCACCTTCAAGGGCACCGGCGTTTATATCGTCGGCGCTGGTGAAACGGTGGCCGTGATAGATCCAGGCCCCGACCTGCCCGATCATATCGGGGCGCTGAAGCATGCACTCGCTGGACGCAAGGTCAGCCATATTCTGGTCACCCATACCCACCGCGACCACTCCCCCGCCGCTGCCGCCCTGAAACAATGGAGCGGCGCCAGAACCTATGCCGCGGGACCCCATGGCGGGGCTGCGGGCGAGGTCGAAGAAGGCGCCGACCGTGATTTCACGCCAGACATCGTGGTGCGCGACGGGGAGGTCCTGACAGGCGACGGCTTCACCCTAGTTTGTATCGCCACGCCGGGACACACCGCCAACCATATGTGTTACGCACTGGAAGAGGAACGCGCCTTGTTCTGCGGCGACCATGTGATGGGCTGGTCCACCAGCGTGGTGGCGCCGCCCGACGGCGACATGGCGGCTTACCTTGCCAGCCTGGAAAAACTGATCGCGCGTGGTGACAGGATTCTGTATCCCACCCACGGCTCGCCGATCGCCGATCCGCAGACCTGGCTGCGCGAGCTTCTGGCGCATCGCCGCATGCGTGAAACGCAAGTGCTGGACGCGCTGGAAGCGGGCGACGCCGGAGCCATCGCGCAAAAACTCTATCCGGACATCGCGCCCGCGCTGCGCCGGGCGGCGGCGGCCCAGGTACAGGCCCATCTGGATCATCTGGCGGCGCGCGGCGCGATCACCGCCCTGCCCGGCGGCCGTTACGCCAAAGCCTAGTGCCAGAATTTCTCCACGAAGTCCTTCAGCAGCGAGATATTGAAGCCATTGTCGATGGCGCCGATGCGGCTTTGCGCCCGTACATCGGCGCGCGCGCCGATCGGCCCGCGCGTCTTGACCCGGATCACAATGTCCGACACCTGCCCGAACCAGAAGCTGGCGGCGGCGGCCTCGATGCGGCCTTCCTTCTCGCTATGGTCGACAATCGTCCAGCCCAGCGACTTGGATATCTCAAAACAGCGCCAGAACAGGGCCTTCACCGGGCTGGCACTTCTGGGCATCAGCCGGGCCATCGGCTTGGTGACGTCGCCCTGGTAAAATTCGTGCAGCAGATAGGCGACGGTGCCGTCATCGCCGCGGAAATGCACCTCGCGCTGGAAATCCGGCTCCGGGCTGTTCATGCCCGGCTGGCGCAGTTTGGACAGCGCCACGAAGCGCGGCGGATCATCGGGATCGGTGCTGGCATCGTGAATGGGCATCTCGGTAAAGCCGCGATAGACGGTGGAGAGCGGCGGGTAGAGAAAGACCAGCGACCCCAGAAGTGCGATCATGCCGATGCGCTTGGCCGTGCCTTCATTGCGTCCGATGGCGGACTTCAGCCACAACAGGGCGCTCGCCAGCGCCACCAGTCCCAGGCCGGTGGCCGGCCACATCACCATCACGCCGGTACGATACGGGATCAACCCCAGCCGGACCGCCGCCACCGCGCCGGCGGCGGCAGCCGCGCCGAAGATCAGGGCGGCAAACGCCGTCCGGGCGGCAAGAAGCTGGAAACGCATGGGAGAAATCCGCAATTCGCTGTTTAATGGCCGGCACCATAAGGTAGATTTCCGTTCCCCGCGAGATGTCCGTAAAGAAAGCCCATGCCGAAAAATCCATTGTCGAACATGCAGACCCGCGACATGGCGAGCCTGCTGCACCCCTTCACCAACCTGAAGATCCTGCGCGAAACCGGCCCCCTGGTGATCGAGCGGGGCCAGGGCGTGTTCGTCTATGGCAGCGACGGCAAGGATTACCTGGAGGCGATGTCGGGCCTGTGGTGCACGGCGCTGGGCTGGGGCGAGAACGAACTGGCAGACACCGCCGCCGAGCAGATCCGCAAACTGTCCTTCGGCCATATCTTCGGCGGCAAGAGCCATGAGCCCGGCATCGCCCTGGCCGAGAAGCTGAAGGAAATGGCGCCGATGCCGGTAGGCAAGGTGTTCTTCGCCAATTCCGGTTCGGAAGCCAATGACAGCCAGATCAAGTTCATGTGGTACGCCGCCAATGCCCGCGGCCAGAAAAACCGCAAGAAGATCATCGCCCGCGACCGCGCCTATCATGGCGTGACGCTCGCCAGCGCCAGCCTGACCGGGCTGGACGCCTTTCACAAAAGCTTCGACCTGCCCTTCGATTTCACCCTGCGCGCCGAGTGCCCGCACTATTACAAGAATGCGCGGGACGGAGAGAGCGAGGAGCAGTATTCGGCGCGCCTGGCCGCCGATCTCGATACCCTGATCCAGCGCGAAGGGCCCGACACCATCGCCGCCATGTTCGTGGAAGCGGTGATGGGCGCGGGCGGCGCCATGGTGCCGCCGAAGGGTTACTTCGAAGCGATTACCAACGTGCTGGACAAATACGACATCAAGCTGGTGGATGATGAAGTGATCTGCGGCTTCGGACGCACCGGCCAGCCCTTTGGCTGCCAGACCTTCAACTACCAGCCCGACTCCATGTCCATCGCCAAGGCGCTGTCATCGGCCTATCTGCCGATTTCGGCGGTGCTGCTGTCGCCCGAACTGGTGGAGATCATCGAGGAAGAAGCCGTGCGCATCGGCGGATTGTGGCATGCCTTTACCTACAGCGCCCATCCGGTGGCCGCCGCCGTGGCGCTGAAGACCCTCGAAATCTATGAGCGCCGCGATACCTTCGGCCATGTGCGCAAGGTGGCGCCGCTGTTCCTCAAACGGCTCAAGGCACTGATCGACCATCCCCTGGTGGGCGAAGCCAATGGCGTCGGCCTGATCGGCGCCATCGAAATGGTTGCCGACAAGAAAACCAAGCGCAATTTCGAGGCGTCCAAACTGGTTGGAACGCGCTGCGGCCAGTTCTGCCAGGACGAAGGCGTGATCGTGCGCCCGCTGATCAACGACCGTATCGCGCTATGCCCGCCCCTGATCATCCAGGAGGCCGAAATCAACGAACTGTTCGACCGCTTCGAACGCGGCCTGAACAAGACGCTGGACTGGGCGAAAGCGGAAAAGCTGCTTTAGCTCGCGACCCGCATCTGCCGCTCCAGGATCGCGGCGGGGCGGGTATAGATCAGCGCCTCGCCGCTCCACACTTCCAGTTTCTTGGCGCTGGGCAACTTCATGGCATGGGCCAGGATCTTGGCGCGCTGATCGTCATCGCAGGTGGCGGAAAACTTGTAGGTGAGGGCGCCACCCTCATCGAGATAACAGATTTCATATGCGGGCATTGCTGCCTCCGGTTTGCTTGCTTATCCAACCCCGCTTGTTCCCAATTTGCGCGACGCCCCCGCGAATGTCGAATGACAATCGCGTTACAGCAATCACGAATTGTCTGTGACTGCCCTGCACCGCTGTGGCTTTGATGCGACTTTCGCCGTGGAGCTTTTCTTCGCCTGAGACGTTAACGGGGAACCGATTTCATGCACTTCAAGGAGTTTCCCATGCCCGCCCCGTTCAAACTCGCAGCCCTTCCCTGGGATGAAGACGCGTTGGCCCCCACAATTTCCGCCAACACCATCGCCTTCCACTACCACAAGCATCACCAGACCTATGTGGACACCCTCAACAAGCTGGTCGAGGGCAGCAAGTTCGCGGACATGAAGCTGGAAGAGATCGTGCGAAATACAGCCGGGGCCGAGGACGCGAAGGAAAAGAAAATCTTCAACAACGCCGCCCAGGTTTGGAATCACGATTTCTACTGGCGCAGCCTGACCCCCGCCAAGACCGAAGCCGGCGCCAAGCTGGACAGCGCCATCACTGCTGCCTTCGGCAGCAGGAGCGAACTGATCGCCAGGCTGGCCGAAGCCGGCAAGGAGCAGTTTGGCTCCGGCTGGGCATGGCTGGTGAGCAAGGGCGGCAAACTTTCGGTCGAGAAAACCTCCAACGCCGAAACTCCCATGGCCAAGGGCGTCAACTGCCTGCTGACGGTGGATGTGTGGGAGCATGCCTATTACCTGGACTATCAGAATGCGCGGCCGAAATACCTTGAGGCCGTACTGGGCAAGATTCTCAACTGGGACTTCGCGGCCGAGAACCTGACCAAGGAAGATCACGCGGTGCGCGCCGCCGCCGAATAGCGTTACCGCCCCGTTCACCCTTCCACTTTACCGTTCCGCAAGCCGCCAAACCCTATCCTCACCGCCCTAGGCGGCGGTGGGGATGAGCAGGTCAGAAACTTTCGGCAAACGCGCGGCCACGTCGCCCGCCATGCCGCCGCGCGTGGCTGCTGCGCCTGCCGTGACGGCGCAAGCGGCTGACCCGCCCGCCGGCGTCTGGCGCTTTGCCGCCCGCCTGCCCTGGCTCACCGCCGTCCTCAGCGTCCTTCTGATCTATCGCTTCAAGGCCGAACTGGCGGCGGCAACCGACTGGAGCGCGCCGCATGCGCCCGGCCATTTCACGCTGCTGGCCCTGGGCGCTTCGGGGCGCGACCAGGTTCTGCTGAACGGCGAATGGTGGCGGCTGTTCACCGCCTCCGCCCTGCACGGTTCGCTGTCCCATCTGGTCGGCAATCTGGTGACTTTCGCCATTGTCGGCATCCTGCTGGAGCCGATGATCGGCATCGGCTGGTTCGCCGCCATCTATTTCACCGGCGGCTTTGCCGGCGCGGTCCTGTCCATGCTGCTAAATCCCGGCGACGTGCTGTCGGTGGGCGCGTCGGGCGCGATCATGGCGACCCTGGCGGCCCTGTTCACCCTGAGCTTCCATGCCGGCGCGCCGCGGCCCGGTCTGATGCGCCGCGTCGCCGGCGGCTCGCTGTTTCCCGCCCTCATCCCCACCGCCCTGCGCGGCGGCGCCAGCGTGGACATCAACGCGCATCTGGGCGGCTGCCTGGCGGGCGCGGTGCTGGCCTTCGCAATCCTGATTTTCTGGCAGGAAGAAGACGAGCATCCGCCGGGCCGCAACCTGGCGGCCATTGTGGCGGGCCTGTGGGTGGCACTGACGGTTTGGGCGTTCGCCGCCTCCACCCACACCTATGTCCGCTATGCCAGGGATGGCTTTGACTACATTCCCCCGCACGAGATACCGCGCGATGTCGAAGCGATGCAATCGGACAGCTACGCGCTGGTCGAGAAATATCGCCGGGATCCCCGCGCCCATCTGTTTCGCGGCTTGTACTTTCTGGAGCAGCACAATGTCGCCGACGCCGAGCCTTACTTCCGCGACGCCATCCGGCTAGGCGAAAGCAGCCCGGTAATGACCGAGGCCTTCCGGGACTGGACGGTGGCGCTGCTGGCGCTGTCGGTGCGAACCCAGCGCCGCCCTGATGAAGCCCGGGAGATTGTTGCGCCGCTCTGCGCCAGGACCGGGGCGCTGGATCAGCGCACCCGACAGACCCTGGAGATCACCCGGCTCTGCAACTAGAAGCGCGGTTGGCCGGGACTCGGATCGCGAACAGGCCCGCCATAGGGCGTCGTTCCCGGCAGCGCCCCGCCGGTATAGCCGGTGCTGCGGCAGGCGCTGTTGCCCCTGCCCCAGCCGGCGCGATAGGCCTTGCTGGTGCGCCAGGCTTCGTCATCGCGCACCACATTGGTATCGCGGCTTTTGTCGGCGCCGGGGCCATAGGCACTGTTGCAGCCATCCTGATAGCCGGCGCGATAGTCGGGAGATTTGCGCAGGGCGCGCGTCTCCTTGCTCATGAAAAGGCCGCAGGCCGAGAGCGGCAGCAGCAGCAAAAGGGCGATCAAGCGAATGCGCAAAGCTTTTTCCATCTTGCATTAACCAGCCCATTTTACCCCGGATTAAGAGGAAAAGGTGCAAATTCGCCACATAATAATAGTGGGTATGGCGGGTACCATGGATCGTTCGGATTTTTCCTCTCATCGCGTGCTGATCCTTGGTGGCAAGACCCACACCATCGGCATCCTGCGTTCAATCCTGGGCATCGCCGGCGTCACCCAGATCATCCATGTCGAGGAAACCCTTCGCGCCCTGGAACTGCTGAGCATGGAGCATTTCACCGCCGTGTTCTGCGACCAGCTGGCCGACGGCGTGGACGGCATGAGCTTTCCCACCGCGGCGCGGCGCCGCGAAGGCATGCTCAATCCCATGATCCCGATTTTCGCCCTGCGCGAAGCCGCCCGCCGCAAGGATGTCGAACAGGCGCGCGACACCGGCGTCACCGATGTGCTGACCACGCCGATCAGCCCCAAGACCATCATGTCCAAGCTGCAGGCCGCGCTGACGGCGCCCCGACCCTTCATCGTGGCCAATGAGTTCTTCGGTCCCGACCGCCGCGCCAGGGCGCGCGCGCCCTATTACGGCGCTGACCGCCGCACCCGGGTGGCCAAGAAGGCCAAGATCGACTTCACGCTGATCTAGCGTTTGGGAACCTTTGGGGCCACGGTGGCGTTACTGCGCCACAGCCCCCAAAAGGATTTTTCCCATGCTGAAATCATTGGTCAAACTGGCGTCCATTGCCGCCGTCACCGCCCTCTGTTCCATTCTTCCCGCCCAGGCCGCCGACAAGGGCGAACTGCTGCGCGACGCCAACCGCGTCGTCGATCACCTGCGCAGCGATCCGGCCTTCGGCACCGCCCGCAACATGCTGCAGAATGCCCGTGCCGTTTACATCGTGCCCAAGCTGGTGAAAGCCGGCTTCATCTTCGGCGCCGAGGGCGGTTCAGGCGTGCTGCTGCATCGTACCGGCCGCGGCTGGAGCAGCCCGCGCTTCTACGACATGGGCTCGGCCAGCTTCGGCTTGCAGATCGGCCTGGAGCAGGCCGAACTGGTCTTCATCATCAACTCCGACCGCGCCCTCAAGGGCATCGAAGGCGGCAACTTCAAGATCGGCGCCAATGCCGGCATCACGGTCGTGACCCTGTCGAGCGGCGCCGAGGGCGCCACCACCGCCCGGGGCGGTGACATTGTCGTATGGACGTCGGGCACCGGTGCCTATGGCGGCCTGACCGTGAACGGTTCGATCATCAAGGGGGATGACGAGATGAATGCCACCCCGACCACCGGCCCGGCCGCGACCGCCTTGCGCCGCAACCTGGCCAGCATCTGGTAGAAATTGGCCTTATTTAACGCGCGTCCGCGCCGGGGCATCTGGTAACGGCCCCCATTTGGAGTAAGGTTCGGGGCGTCCGGGAGACCGGGCGCCCCGAATTCTTTGCACCAGAGGAACCCCCAATGAAAACGATCCTGTTTGCCGTTGCCGCCGCCGGTCTGTTCGCCACCCCGGCGCTGGCCGACGCCGCCGCCCAGATTACCATCGCCAAGAACCATGCCGGCATGGCCGCCAAGGCCACCGACATCACCATGGTGCTGAAGCATCATCATCACGCCGTGAACTGCCTGGTCGGCCCGGCTGGCGCCGGCTTTGACGCCGCCGCCGGCAATCCCTGCGGCGCGGCCGGCACCGGCGCGATTCCGGAAACCACCGATGCGTCCGCCAAGGCCAAGCTGCAGGCGACCGCGGATGCCGCCAAGGCCGGCCTGGCTTCCACCGACCTGGCCGCCGCGCAGAAGGCGGCGCAGGCCACCGCCGACGCGCTGTAGTCGTTTCAAATTGAATGAAAAAAAGGCGCCCTCGCGGGCGCCTTTTTTATTTCAGGGCAAGCGTCCTGCTTCTGCTTGTCCTTGTTCTTCTGCTTATCCTTGCCGGAACTGACATCGGTGGTCAGCGTATGAACGCAAAAGGCCGCGCTAGTGCTCTTTGGGCTTTTCTGCGCGGTTGCCGATATAATCCATGATCGCGAACATCAGGCCCGAGCCGACAAAGGTCAGGTGCAGAATCAGCATCCAGAACATCTTGCGTTCGTCCAGCGCCGAACCTTCCTCGCCCAGGCTCATGAAGGCGCGCAGCAGCGAGATGGCCGAGATCGCCACGATGGAGCCGATCAGCTTCATCTTCAGGCCCGAGAAATCCAGCGTGCCCATCCAGCTGGGACGGTCCTCGGCATTCTCGGTATTGATCTTGGAAACGAAATTCTCGTAGCCGGAGAAGATCACGATCACCACCAGGTTGCCGGCCAGCGACAGGTCGATCAGCGACAGCACCGCCAGGATCACCTGTTCGGGATCGATATGCGCCAGGTCCAGCAGCTGGGGCATGAAATGCATCAGCTCGGCGAGGAAGGCGCCCAGCAGCAGCACCAGCGCCAGCACCAGCCCGACATAGAAAGGCGCCAGCAGCCAGCGCGACTTGAAGAGAATGCCTTCCAGCACTTTCTCCACCATGTTGCGTTGATGCATTGCACTCTCCCCGTTCGTCAAAAAACGCCAGAATTAAGGCGACTCCCGCCTTGGTGCGCGAAGTTTCGCAAGCCCCACCCGCTTTCGCAAGCGCCGCCGCAAGGCTAGGCTCGCGCCCATAACAACAGCATGACGGCCAAGGCGGGGAAGAATGCTGGACCGGATTCTGGCGCGGGTGGTGGACGTAAAGCCGGACGAGCGCCGCGCGCTGCTCTGGTCCTTCGCCTATTTTTTCCTGATCCTGTCGGCCTATTACGTGCTGCGCCCCTTGCGCGACAATGCCGGCATCACCGGCGGCACCCGCGCCCTGCCCTGGCTGGTCACCGCCACCTTCGGCGTCATGCTGGTCGCCGCCCCCATCTATGGATGGCTGGTGGCGCGCCTGCCCCGCCGCAAGCTGATCGCGCTGGTTTATCATTTCTTCGCTGGCAACATCCTGGTGTTCTGGCTGCTGCTGACCTTGGGCATCGGCGGGACGATCGTGCCGCAGATATTCTTCGTCTGGCTCACCGTCTTTTCCATCTTCGCGGTGCCGGTTTTCTGGTCCTATCTCGCCGACCTCTGGCGCAGCGACCAGGGCAAGCGGCTCTACGGCTTCATCGCCGCGGGCGGTTCGCTGGGCGCGCTGGCGGGACCGACGCTGACACGGTTGCTGGTCGAGCCGCTGGGGCCGGTGAACCTGCTACTGCTGCCGGTGCTGCTGATCGAACTGACGGTGATCTGCGCCATGCGGCTGGGGCCGGCCGCTGCCGGCTTCAACCAGACGCCATCCGCGCCGCCCGCCATCGGCGGCAGCGCCTTTGAAGGTTTCGCCGCCATCCTGAAATCGCCCTATCTGGGCGGCATCGCCATGTGGGTGGTACTGCTCTCGCTGGGCAACTCCATGCTCTACATGTCCCAGGCCGAGATCGTGAGCGCCGCCACATCCGATGCGGTGGAGCGCACCCGCATCTTCGCAACAATAGAGCAATGGACCGGCCTTTTGCAGGTGTTGCTGCAACTGGCGCTGACCGGGCGGCTGATCAAGAAGTTCGGCACCGGCATCGCCGCCGCCTTCCTGCCGGTGATCTTTGCCATGGGTTATGGCGCCATGTTCTTCGCGCCGGTGCTGGCGGTGGTGATGGCGTTCCAGGTGGCCCAGCGCACCGCCAATTTCGCCGTCTCAAACCCCGCGCGCGAAGTGCTGTTCACGGTCGCCGAGCGCGAAGACAAGTACAAGGCCAAGAATGTGGTCGATGGCGTGATGTTCCGCGGCGCCGACGTGCTGTGGGCATGGGTGTTCAACCTCCTGTCCAAGACCTTGATGATGACCATTCCCGCCATCGCGCTCGCCACCGTGCCCGCCATGCTGGGCTGGGCGGGGCTCAGCCTTCTGCTGGGCCGCATGCAGGAAAAGCGCGCGGCCCTTCAATCCAAATCCCCCTAAGGAGACATCCCCCCAATGTCCAACATCAAGTCAGACCTGTCACGCCGCACCGTCCTTGCCGCCACCGCCGCCGCAAGCCTGCTGCCCAACATGGCTTTCGC
>CANKIV010000074.1 GCA_947482125.1 Alphaproteobacteria bacterium | reverse complement strand
GGAATGGATCAACGAAAAGACCGTGTGGCACATCAATCCCACCGGCTCCTTCGTGATCGGCGGTCCGGATGGCGACTGCGGCCTGACCGGACGCAAGATCATCGTGGACACCTACGGCGGCGCGGCCCCGCACGGCGGCGGCGCGTTCAGCGGCAAGGACTCCACCAAGGTGGACCGTTCGGCGGCCTATGCCGCGCGCTATCTGGCCAAGAATGTCGTGGCCTCGGGCGTTGCCGACCGCTGCACCATCCAGCTGGCATACGCGATCGGCGTTGCCGAACCGCTGTCCGTCTATGTCGACCTGCACGGCACCGGCAATGTGGACGAAGCCAAGCTGGAACTGATCCTGCCGCAGCTGATGAACCTGAAGCCGCGCGGCATCCGCGAGCATCTGGACCTCAACAAGCCGATCTTCGCCCGCACCTCCGCCTACGGCCATTTCGGCCGCGAGCCCGATGCGGAAGGCGGCTTCTCCTGGGAAAAGACCGATCTGGCCGACAAGATCAAAGCGGCGCTGTAAGTTTTTTCAATACGCATACCTTCCGCCGCCACGCTCGCGCGTGGCGGCGGAATGCTGTTTAAGGCCCTCATGAACGGCCCCAATTCCACCCACCCCGACCGCAACCGCCGCAAGCTTTATGGCCGGCGCAAGGGCCCCAAGCTGTCGGGTCGGCAGGCCGACCTGCGCCAAACCCTGCTGGCCGAACTGGCCTGGCGGGTGGGCGAGGACCCATTCTCGCAATTCCCAAACACTGTTCAGGAGATCTGGCTGGAGGTCGGTTTCGGTGCCGGCGAGCATCTGGTCTGGCAGGCCACCCATCATCCTCATGTCGGGCTGATCGGCGCCGAGCCGTATGAGATGGGTGTCGCCAAGCTATTGACCAAGCTGGAAGAAACGCCCCTGAACACTGTTCGGATTCACGAGGGCGACGGCCGGGACATCATCGAGGCCCTGCCGGATTCCAGCCTGGGCCGCTTCTTCCTGCTGTTCCCCGACCCCTGGCCCAAGACCCGCCATCACAAGCGCCGTTTCCTGCAGATGGAAATGCTGGACCAGCTGGCCCGGGTGCTGAAGCCGGGCGCGGAACTGCGCTTTGCCACCGACGACAAATCCTATCTGCCCTATGCCCTGGAACGGCTGATGGCCCATCCGGCCTTTGAATGGCTGGCCGAAGGACCTTCGGACTGGAAAACCCGCCACCTCGACTGGCCGCCAACCCGTTATGAAACCAAGGCGATCAAGGGTCCGCCGACCTTCCTTCGGTTCAGGCGCAGGACTAGGCTGAGTTCATGATTTTCCGCAAAAAGCGCGACCCCGAACACCGTCATGTTTTCGGCACCCATCCCGGCGACCTGGGGGTGGTGGTGGTCGCCGCCATCATCACCATCGCCTTCGTCTATCTGCTTCTGACACCGAAGAATTTCGGCGCCCTGAACGCAGCGCTTGCCCCCGTGGAGGCCCCAAAACCGCAGGCCGGGCCAGGCACGCCGGGGATCACCCCGATGCAGCTCTACGACGCCAAAAAGAAGTAACGCGGCTTGAATTAACGCTGGCCGGGGCGTAAATACCCGCCCATCCCAAACAACAAGACGTGTTGTGTGGCGGTCGCAAGATCGCCGCGGGGAAAAGCCTTTGTTTTTTCCAAGGACCTTGATGGCCGTTGCCGCCGCAGTGCATCTCGAACCGATCTTTGAACCCGTGATTGAAAAAGCGGGTTTCAGGCTCGTGCGCCTGCGCATGATCGGCGGCGCCGCCAAGACCCTGCAGGTGATGGCCGAGCGTCCCGACGGCAGCATGGATGTCGAAGGCTGCGCCAGCCTCAGCCATGCGCTGCTGGATTTCATCGAAGCCGAAGATCCGATCGAGGGCGAGTATGAGATTGAAGTCTCATCCCCTGGCATCGACCGCCCGCTGACCCGGCTCATGGATTTTTCCCGCTGGTCCGGCCATGAGGCCAAGATCGAGCTGCACACCCCCGTGCGCAGCGTCACCGGCACCGACCCGCGCGATCATGCCGGCGAAGGCCGCAAGCGGTTCAAGGCCATCCTGATGGGCCTGGATGGTCAGGATGTCATGATCCGCGCCGACAACCTGGATTACCGTTTTCCGTTTCGCAGCCTCGCCAATGCGAAACTCGTGCTCACCGACAAGCTCATCAACGAAGATTTGAAGACACGCAAGGTGTCTGAAGCTCAGGAGAAGTAAAATGGCCATCGCAATTTCCGCCAACCGGCTTGAACTGCTGCAGATCGCCGACGCCGTCGCGCGCGACAAGTCCATCGACAAGCAGGTCGTGCTGACCGCGATGGAAGAAGCCATGCAGCGCGCCGCCAAGGCCCATTACGGCACCGAGAACGACATCAAGGTGGATATCGATCCCAAGACCGGCGAAACCCATGTCTCGCGCTATCTGCATGTCATCGAGCAGGTCGAGAACGACAAGGTCGAGATCAGCCTCGCCGATGCGCGCAAGCGCAATCCCGACGCCCAGATCGGCGACATCATCGCCGAAACCCTGCCGCCGGTGGAGTTCAACCGCATCAATGCCCAGAACGCCAAGCAGGTGATCGTGCAGAAGGTGCGCGATGCCGAGCGCGAGCGCCAGTATGACGAATACAAGGACCGCATCGGCGAAGTGGTGCATGGCGTGGTCAAGCGTTCGGAGTTCGGCTCCGTCGTTGTCGACCTGGGCAAGGCCGAAGGCGTTGTCCGCCGCGACGAGATGATCCCGCGCGAATCCTTCCGCGCCGGCGACCGCATCCGCGCCTATATCTACGATGTGCGCCGCGAAGCCCGCGGCCCGCAGATATTCTTGTCGCGCAGCCATCCCCAGTTCATGGTGCGCCTGTTCGCCCAGGAAGTGCCGGAAATCTATGACGGCGTGATCGAGATCCGCGCCGTGGCCCGCGATCCGGGCAGCCGCGCCAAGATCGCGGTGATCAGCAAGGATTCCTCGATCGACCCGGTCGGCGCCTGCGTCGGCATGCGCGGCGTGCGCGTGCAGGCGGTGGTGCAGGAACTGCAGGGCGAGCGCATCGACATCATTCCGTGGAACTCTGAAGCCGCGACCTTCATCGTCAATGCGCTGGCCCCGGCCGAAGTCACCAAGGTGGTGCTGGACGAAGACACCCACCGCGTCGAAGTGGTGGTGCCGGACGAACAGCTGAGCCTGGGCATCGGCCGCCGTGGCCAGAATGTACGCCTGGCTTCGCAGCTCACCGGCTGGCAGATCGACATCCTGACCGAAGCCGAGGAATCGGAACGCCGCCAGAAGGAATTCGCCACCCGCACGGCGCTGTTCATGGAATCGCTGGACGTGGACGAAACCGTCGCCCAGCTGCTGGCTAGCGAAGGCTTCGCCTCCATCGAAGACGTGGCGTATGTCGATCTGGGCGAACTGGCGCAGATCGAGGCCTTCGACGAAGAAACCGCCCAGGAACTGCAGAGCCGCGCGGTGGAGTTCATCGAAGCCCGCAACAAGGAAATGGACGACAAGCGCCTGGCGCTGGGCGTCACCGACGACCTCCTGGAAGTGGAAGGCGTCACGCCCGGCATGGCGGTCGCGCTGGGCGAGCACGACATCAAGACGCTCGAAGACCTGGCCGGCTGCGCCACCGATGACCTGATCGGCTATTACGAGGTCAACAAGGAAAAGGAACGCGTGCGCATTCCCGGCGCGCTGGACGGCTTCAATCTCACCAGTGACGACGCCAACGCCATCGTCATGAAGGCGCGCGTCAAGATCGGCTGGATCGAGGAAGGGCCGGTGGTGGAAGAAGCGGCCGAAGAAGACGCTGACGGTGAGGAGAAGACCGAAGCCTGATGATCGACGCGACAGAAAACACGGATGAGACAAACGATGTGCGGGGCGCGCGCGAGCGCCGCGATATCGTGTCGGGCGAAGTCATGCCCGACAGCCGTCTCATGCGTTTTGTCGCCGATCCCGACGGCAATGTGGTTCCCGATGCGGCCTCCAAATTGCCGGGCCGGGGTTTGTGGGTCGCCGCGACCCGCGCCGCGGTCACGACGGCGGTGGAGAAGAAGCTTTTTGCCCGCGCCGCCAAGGCGCAGGTCACCGCGACGCCCGACCTCGCCGACCGCGCCGAAAAGGCTTTGGTGACCCGGATGCTGGGCGATCTGGGCATCGCGCGGCGCAGCGGCAGCCTGCTGCTGGGTTTCGACAATGTGCTCAGGGGCCTGCAAAGCGCCAAGCCGCCCAAGGCGCTGATTGAAGCCTTTGACGGCGCCGCCGACGGCAAGCGCAAATTGTACGCTGCCGCGCACCGGCTGGAACTGAACTGCGCGGTGATCGAAAGCCTGACCAGCGCCGAATTGGGCTTGGCGCTGGGGCGCGAGAATGTGATACATGCCGCCGTCCAGCCGGGCGGTCTTGCCGAACGTTTGACCTTTGATGCGGAACGCCTTTCGGGCTTCCGCCTGCGGACTGAAAGAGATTCATGAGCGATACCGACGAAACCAAGCGCCCGGCCAAAACGCTGTCGCTGAAGAAGACGGAAACCTCCACCGTCAAGCAAAGCTTCAGCCATGGCCGCACCAAGGCCGTGGTGGTGGAAAAGAAGCGTTCCGCCGCGCCGCCTGCTGCTGTCGCCAAGCCGGCCAAGGCCGCTGCCGAGAAGCCCGCCGCTGCTGCTGCGCCTGCGCCCGCGCCCGTCCCGCCCGCTGCGGCGCCCGCCGCCGCCAAGCCCGCCGTTGCCGCGCCGCGCGGCGTGGTGCTGCGCCAGCTTTCGGACGAAGAAAAGGCCCGCCGCACGGCCGCCCTGGCCGATGCTCGTGTCTCCGACGTTGAAGCCCGTCGCATCGCCGACGCCGAAGCCCGCCGTCGCGCCTCGGAAGAAGAACAGCTCAAGGCTGAACGCGCCGCCGCCGAAAAGCGCAAGATCGAGGAAGAAGCCCGCAAGATCGCCGACGAGGCCGCCAAGAAGCGCGCCGAACAGGAAGCGGCCCGCCGCTTTGAAGCGCCCAAGCCGGGCGAAGTGGTCGCCGGCGAAGCGCCGCGCCGCCGCCTGGAGAACGAAGAAGAAGAAGAAAGCGCCAGCAAGAAGATCGGCGGCAAGCTGGTACCCGCCAAGGCCCCCGCCCCCAAGAAGGCCGAAGGCGAACGCCGCCGCGGCAAGCTGACCGTGACCCGCGCCTTGTCCGACGATGACGAGCGCGTGCGTTCGGTTGCCTCCTACAAGCGCCATCTGCAGCGGGTCAACAAGGGCCATCAGCAGCAGCCCGCCGGCCCCGCCGGCCCGCGCGACATCATCGTTCCGGAAACCATCACCGTCTCCGATCTGGCCAACCGCATGGCGCGCCGCACCGTGGACGTGATCAAGGTGCTGATGAAGAACGGCATGATGGCGACGCCCAGCGACGTGATCGACGCCGACACCGCCGAACTGGTGGCCGCCGAATACGGACATGTTGTCAAACGCGTCGCGGAATCGGATGTGCTGGAAGGACTGACCGGCGAACAGGATGCCACCGAGACCCTGGTGTCGCGCCCCCCGGTGGTCACCGTCATGGGCCATGTTGACCATGGCAAGACCTCGCTGCTCGACGCGCTGCGCAAGACCGACGTGGTCGCGGGCGAAGCCGGCGGCATCACCCAGCATATCGGCGCCTATCAGGTGCACCTGAAGTCGGGCGCCAAGATCACCTTCCTGGATACGCCCGGCCATGCCGCCTTTACCCAGATGCGCGCCCGCGGCGCCAAGGTCACCGACCTGATCATTCTGGTGGTGGCCGCCGATGACGGCGTGATGCCCCAGACGGTGGAAGCCATCGCCCATGCCAAGGCGGCGGGCGTGCCGATGATCGTGGCGGTCAACAAGATCGACAAGGGCGATTCCAACCCCAACCGCGTGAAGACCGAACTTCTGCAGCATGAAATCCAGGTGGAAGACCTGGGCGGCGAAGTCCAGGTGGTGGAAGTCTCCGCCACCAAGGGCACCAATCTCGACAAGCTCGAAGAAGCCATCCTGCTGCAGGCGGAAATCCTGGACCTCAAGGCCAATCCCGACCGCGCCGCCGAAGGCGCTGTTGTCGAAGCCAAGCTGGACAAGGGCCGCGGCCCGGTCGCGACCGTTCTGGTCCAGCGCGGTACGCTGAAGGTTGGCGATATCGTTGTGGCCGGCTCCGAATGGGGCCGCGTGCGTCTGCTCGTCAACGAACGCGGCGAGACCGTTCCGTCCGCCGGTCCCTCCACGCCCATCGAAGTGCTGGGTCTTTCGGCCGCGCCGGAAGCCGGCGACGAAATGGTGGTGGTGGAAAACGAAGCCCGCGCCCGCGAAGTGGCCGAGTATCGTGGCCGCAAGCGCCGGGAATCGCGCCAAGCTTCCAATTCGCGCCAGACTCTGGATCAGCTGCTCAAGACCCGCGAAGCTGGCGAAAAGCGCCTGCTGCCGCTGGTCATGAAGACCGACGTGCAGGGCTCCAGCGAAGCCATTCAGGGTGCGCTGGCCAAGCTGGGCACCGACGAAGTGGGCGCGCAGATCCTGCAGTCGGGCGTCGGCGGCATCACCGAAAGCGATGTCATCCTGGCCCATGCCAGCGGCGCGGCGGTGCTGGGCTTCAATGTTCGCGCCAACAACCAGGCGCGTGACCGCGCCAAGCGCGACGGCGTGGAAATCCGCTATTACAACATCATCTACAACCTGGTGGATGACGTGAAGGCGGCGCTGTCGGGCATGCTGACGCCCGAGACCCGCGAGAAGTTCCTGGGCAATGCCGAGATCCTGGAAGTGTTCAACATCTCCAAGGTCGGCAAGGTGGCGGGCTGCAAGGTCACCGAAGGCGTGATGCGCCGCGGCTCCAAGGTCCGCCTGATCCGCGACAATGTCGTGATCCACGAAGGCGAACTCTCCACCCTCAAGCGCTTCAAGGACGAAGTGAAAGAGGTGCAGAATGGCCAGGAATGCGGCATGGCTTTCACCAATTACCAGGACATGCAGAAGGGCGACGTCATCGAGTGTTTCGATGTCGAAATCATTCAGCGCGCGCTGTAATCCTCGTACCCAGAGGATCGTGTAGATGTCTTCTCGCCGTTCATCGGATCGTCCCGATCGTTCCCCCCGCCATGGCGGCGCCCGCCGCAGCGGGCGCGCGGACGGCCCCATGGGCCCGTCGCAGCGGCAGCTGCGTGTCGGCGAGGCCTTGCGTCATGCGCTGGCGGAAGTGCTCAACCGCAACGAGATCCGCGATCCGGACCTGGACGGCGTGTCGGTGACGGTCACCCAGGTCAAGCCGTCGCCCGACATGCGCCATGCCACGGTGTTCTGCGAGCCGTTGGGCGGGCAGAACGCCAAGGAGATCGTGGCGGCGCTGAACCGCCACAAGGGATTCCTGCGCGGCGAAATGGGCCATCGCATCACCATGAAATTCACCCCCGAGCTGCGCTTTGTCGAAGATGAATCCTTCGCTGAAGCCCAGAAGATCGAGGACATCCTCAGATCCGAGCGCGTCGCGCGCGATCTCGCCGCCTCCCGTGACGGCGAAGAAGAAGACTGATGGGACGTCGCAAAAAAGGTAACGCGGTCCATGGATGGGTCATCCTGGACAAGCCGCTGGGCATGACATCGACACAGGCGGTCAGTGCGGTGCGCCGGATCTTCGACGCCCAGAAGGCCGGCCATGCCGGGACCCTGGACCCGATGGCGACCGGCATCCTGGCCATCGCGCTGGGGGAGGCGACCAAGACCGTCCCCTACGCCATGGATGCCGACAAGACCTATCGCTTCACCGCCAGCTGGGGCGAAAGCCGCGACAGCGACGATGCCGAAGGCAAGGTCACCGGCACCTCGGACAAGCGGCCCTCGGCGGCGGAGATCGAAGCCATGCTGCCCGCTTTCACGGGCCCCCTGAATCAGGTCCCGCCGGCCTATTCGGCCATCAAGGTGGCGGGCGAGCGGGCCTATGACCTGGCCCGGGACGGGGAAACGGTGGTGCTGGAACCCCGGACCGTCCAGGTGTTCGAGGCCCGGTTGCTGGGAGCCGAAAAAGACCGTGCCGAATTCGAAATCCGTTGTGGTAAAGGCACTTACGTCCGGTCCTGGGTGCGCGACATGGCCCTGGCCTTAGGGACTTTGGGCCATGTTTGCGCCCTGCGCCGGACCCGGCTTGGGGGATGGGACGAAAAAGACGCGGTTGGGCTGGATACCCTGACCCCTTTTATGCATAGTCCCGCCGCTTTTGGGTATTTGAGGCCCCTTTCGACCGCGCTGGACGGCATCCCGGCTCTGGCCGTCAGTGGTCCCGATACGGTTCGCATCCGATCCGGCAACCCCATCCTCATCCGCAGCGGACTCTTCGCCAAGATGAAGGACGGTTTTGGTGACGGCGAACTCTCCGGTCTTACGGTCTTTCTCAAGGAAGAAGACGGTTCGCCCGTAGCACTGGCCGAAATCGCCGAAGGTGAGCTTCGTCCGTTTCGCGTCTTCAATTTTTCAACGCCCTGATGTCCGGAAAAGAAAACCATGATTACGCCTGAACGCAAAAAAGAAGTCGTCGCCGAACACGCCACCGGCAAGAACGACACCGGCTCGCCGGAAGTGCAGATCGCGATCCTGTCGGAGCGCATCACCAACCTCACCGAACATTTCAAGACCCACGCCAAGGACAATCATTCCCGCCGCGGCATGATCAAGATGGTGTCGTTGCGCCGCAACCTGCTGGACTATGTGAAGTCCAAGGACGTGAAGCGCTACGAAGGCATCATCGCGAAGCTGGGCCTGCGCCGCTGAGTTCGCAGCAAACAGAATTGGCACGGTCTTACGCAAAAGCGTGAGGCCGTGCTTTTGCTTTTGCGGGGGATGAGCTCCCGCAAAGGTAGGTCCCATGGGGGATCACCGGGAGCGACCACGAACCCAAAGGGCCTCGTGGCGCGACCAAAGAGGAAAGGCCAGCCTGCAATATGGCGGCTGGCGATGACGAAAGACGAAAACCGATGTTCACCATCCACAAAGAAACGTTTGAATGGGGCGGCCGCGAGCTGACCCTCGAAACCGGCAAGATTGCCCGCCAGGCCGACGGCTCGGTGCTGGCCACTTATGGCGAAACCGTCGTGCTGGCCACCGTGGTCGGCGCCGCCACCCCAAAGGAAGGCGTGGACTTCTTCCCGCTGACCGTGAATTACCAGGAACGCTATTACGCCGCCGGCAAGATTCCGGGCGGCTATTTCAAGCGGGAACGCGGCGCGACGGAACGCGAAACCCTGATTTCGCGCCTGATCGACCGACCCATCCGCCCGCTGTTCGCGGACGGCTATCGCAATGAGACGCTGGTTGTGGCGCAGGTCCTGTCCCACGACCTGGAAAACGATCCCGACATCATCGCGATGATCGCGGTTTCGGCCGCCCTGACCATTTCGGGCCTGCCCTTCCAGGGCCCGATCGGCGCCGCCCGCGTCGGTTACATCGACGGCGAATACAGGCTGAACCCGCCACTGGAAGAGATGCCCAATTCCAAGCTGGAACTGGTCGTCGCCGGCACCCGCGATGCGGTGATGATGGTGGAATCCGAAGCCCAGGAACTCAGCGAAGAGGTGATGCTGGGCGCGGTGATGTTCGGCCACAAGGAAATGCAGACCGCCATCGACGCCATCATCCGCCTGGCGGAAAAGGCGGCGAAGGCTCCGCGCACCGTGCCGGAAGACATCCATGCGCCGATGCGCGCCAAGCTGAAGGCGGCGGCCAGCGCCGATCTGGCCAAGGCGTTCCAGCTTCCGATCAAGTTCGAGCGCCGCGACGCGCTGAGCGCGGTGAAGAAGAAGTTTGCCGCCGAGTTCGTGGGCGAAGGTGAAGGCAAGGTTGCGGCCAGCGTCTATTCCGGCCTGCTGCATGACGTGGAAGCCGATGTGATGCGTAACGCGGTGCTGGACACCAAGAAGCGCGTTGACGGCCGCGACCTGACGACGGTTCGTCCCATCGTGGCGGAAGTCGGCATCCTGCCGCGCACCCATGGTTCGGCGCTGTTCACCCGCGGCGAAACCCAGGCTCTCGTGGTTTGCACCCTGGGCACCGCCGAGGACGAACAGTTCGTCGACAGCCTGGAGGGTACCGGCAAGCAGACCTTCATGCTGCACTACAACTTCCCTCCCTACTCGGTCGGCGAGACGGGCCGCATGGGCGCTCCGGGCCGCCGCGAAATCGGCCATGGCAAGCTCGCCTGGCGCGCCATCCATCCGATGCTGCCCAAGAAGGACGAGTTCCCCTACACCATCCGCGTGGTGTCCGAGATC
>CANKIV010000073.1 GCA_947482125.1 Alphaproteobacteria bacterium | reverse complement strand
GATGGCACCCTGGCCAAGACCGACCTGGTATTCTCGCGCGCCACTACGCTGCCGCTAGGCGCTGCCGCGCCCAAACGTTATGTCCAGCATCTGGTGACCGAGCAGGCCGGCGATATCCGCGCCTGGATCGAGCGCGGTGCTTCCATCCTCGTGTGCGGGGGCCTTCAGATGGCGGCAGGGGTGCAGGAGGCGCTGGTCGCCATTGTGGGCCAGGAGAAGCTGGACCAGATGACCCAGGATGGCCTGTACCGCCGCGACATCTATTGATGGGATTGTGACGCGCTGGTCGTCAGGTGATGCAGCATCAGCGCCGCCGCCTTGTCGGCATAGCCCGCTTCCAGCGCCGCCAATATTTCCAGATGGTCGTCGATGGCGCTGTGCACCTGCTCCATCGGATAATTCCACTGGCCGCTGAGAAAATCGCGCAGCCGGATCTGGTTCTGCACCGCCTTCAGCATGGCGCGGTTGCCGCTGCAGCGCGCCAGCTGCTCGTGAAAATCGGCATTGATGTCGTGAAAATCGGCCGCGTCGCCCGCGCGCCAGGCTTTCTTGCGCAATTTCTCGTGCGCGGCGCGGGATTTTTCCGCCCAGATGCGGTCCAGCCTGAAGCCGGGCTGCAACAGCATCTGTGGTTCCAGCGCGCGGCGGAAGGCATAGCCTTCGCTCAAGACCCGCCCGTCGCCGATAAAGGCCCAGCCATTGCCGGGCCGGCGCTCCACCAGCCCCAGTTCGGCCAGCAGGCGCAGCACCCGCATCACGGCTGGCAGCCGCGCATCGAAACGGCGCACCACCTCCTGCTGGGTGAACTGGTCGGGAAATTTTCCCTTGGCCCGGGCCGCCGCCAGGCCTTCGAACAGGCGGCGGTCTTCCTCATCTTCGCCGCCGTCCTCCGGTGCGTTCTGCACCGCCCTGGCCAGCACATAGCCGCCGCCTTCGCGGGCGGCAATCACGCCGTCCGCCGCCAGCAGTTGCAGGGCGCCGCGGATCGGGGTGCGCGAGACATCGAACGCAGCGCAGAGATCAAGCTCCACCAACCGATGGCCGGCGGGCGCGTTCTGCGCTTTCAGGGCGTGCAGGATGCGCCGCGCCAGTTCGGTTTGCAGGCGGCTGGGGGCTTGTGTGGCGGGCATTCCGGTAATTTGGTCTTTTGTGCCCGGAAATACAATAAAGCCGGAGACAGAAAAAAAGCCCGGTGTTTCCACCGGACCTTTTTCAAGCGGCGCGGTTAGCGCTGCTTGTTCTGGTCGTTCGCCTTGTTCTGCTCGCTCGACGACTGGTTGTCGCTGTCAGAATTCTGATCCTTCTGGCGCTGCTGCTGGCCGGACTGCTGGCCTGACTGCGGCTGGTTCTGGTCCTTTTGCTGGCCGCTCTTGCTCTTGTCGTTCTGATTATTCTGGTTCGTCATTACGTGATGTCCTCCAAAAGGTTATCCCAGCACCCCTTATTGAACCCGAGCCAAGAACCATCGTTCCCTAGAAACTCAATGGTTCCCGAGGTTTCTTCGTTACAGGGACGTCATCGCCCATTCGCGCGGCATGCTTCTTTTCGCGGCTGCAAAATTGCTCCCGATGGAACTCGCGCCTAGGATCAGCGCAACAGAAAAAGAATCGCAGGCTTGGGGAATCGGGAATGTCAGAACAGCGCGCGCTGAGCCGCCGTCGCTTGCTTGCATCTGTGGCGGCGCTGCCGATCCTCGCGGCCACCGCAGACGGGCGCAGCATCTCCGGACATCTTCCCTGGTCGCCCTTCGCGGGCGAACCGCCGAAGCCTGTCAGTCCGTTGGGCTGGTATTTTTTCACACCGGGCGAAATCGCGGCCGTAGAGGCCATCGTCAACCGCCTCATTCCCGCCGACAGTCTTTCACCCGGCGGCAAGGATTGCGGCTGCGCCGTCTACATTGACCGCCAGCTGGCGGGCGACTTCGGCCAGGCGCAGCGCCTTTATAACAAAGGCCCGTTCATGCCCGGCCTGGCGACCCAGGGTTATCAGGGCGATCTCACCCCGGCGGGGCGTTACCGGCTCGGCCTGCGGGCGCTGAACGATTACACGATGGCCACCTACAAGCGTGGCTTCGCGCAGCTTGCGCCCGCGCAGCAGGATGCGGTGCTGGCCGGGATGGATGGCGGCAAGATCGCGCTGAAGCTCAAGCCCGGCTTCAGCACCAAGGAATTCTTCGAAATGATGCTGCAGAACACCATGGAGGGGTTCTTCGCCGATCCCCTGTATGGCGGCAACCGCAACATGGCGTCGTGGAAGATGATCGGCTTTCCCGGCGCCCGCTACGACTATCGCGACCATATCGACAAGCACAATGTGCCTTACCCCCGTCCGCCGGTTTCCATCTATTCGGCGGAGGGCTGAGCCATGGCCAAGCTGCTTCCCAAACGCGACGCCGTCATCATCGGCCTGGGCTGGACCGGCTCCATTCTGGCGCAGCAACTGACCGATGCCGGCCTGAATGTCGTCGCCATCGAGCGTGGGCCGTGGCGCGATACCGCCACCGATTTCAATATCGCCTACATGCAGGACGAGCTGCGCTACGCCATCCGCAAGGAGCTGTTCCTCAAGCCCAGTGTCGAAGCCATGACCATGCGCAACACGCGGTCACAGACCGCGATGCCGATGCGCGATTACGGCTCCTTCCTGCCGGGCGACGGGGTGGGCGGGGCTGGGGTACACTGGAACGGCCATACCTGGCGCTTCTGGAGCAGCGATTTTTCCATCCACTCTCATCTGGCGCAGCGTTATGGCGCTGCCAAGATGAAGGGCCTGATGCTGCAGGACTGGGGCGTCACCTGGAACGAGATCGAGCCCAGCTTCGACAAGTTCGAGTATCTCTGCGGAATTTCCGGCAAGGCCGGCAATCTCAAGGGCCAGATCGTGCCGGGCGGCAATCCCTTTGAAAGCGCGCGCAGCCGCGATTATCCCACCCCGCCGATGAAGATGAGCTATGCGCCCACGCTGTTCGCGCAAAAGGTACGCGAGCAGGGCTTTCATCCCTTCCCCACGCCATCGGCCAATCTGTCCACCGCCTATGTCAATCCTCTGGGGGTGCGGATGGGGCAGTGCACCTATTGCGGCTTCTGCGAGCGTTTCGCCTGCGGCAACTATTCCAAGGCCAGCGCCCAGACCACCATCCTGCCGGTGCTGATGAAGAAGCCCAATTTCGAGCTGCGCACCGAGTGCGAAGTGCTGAAGGTCAACCTGTCACCGGACGGCAGACACGCCAAAAGCGTCACCTATATCGACGCCAAGGGCGTGGAGTATGAGCAGCCGGGCGACATTGTGGTGATCTGCGCCTATGCGCTGATGAATGTGCGCATGATGCTGCTGTCGAAAATCGGCACCCAGTACGACCCGGTGACGGGCCAGGGCACGGTGGGGCGCAACTATTGCTACCAGACCGGCAGCGGCGCCCGCATGTTCTTCGAGGGCAAGCACTTCAATCCCTTTATCGGCGCCGGCACGCTGGGCCAGACCATGGACGATTTCAACGGCGATGCCTTCGATCATGGCCCGCTCGATTTCGTGGGCGGCGGCGGCATCAACTGCATCGTCACCAACGGGCGGCCGATCAGCAACCGCCCCACCGCGCCGGGAAGCCCGCGCTGGGGGCAGGGGTGGAAGAAGGCCACGGTGGAGGGCTACAACAGTTCGATGGGCTTCTCGGCCCAGGGCTCGTCCTACCCGGTGCGGGAAAATTACCTCGACCTCGATCCCACCTATACCGACCGGCATGGCCGGCCGCTGCTGCGGGTCACCTTCGATTTTCCCGACAACGACATCCGCATGTCGCACTTCATGTCGGACCAGCTGGAAAAAATCGCCAAGCCCTTTGGCGCCAAGATCACCACCGTGTCGCGGATCAAGAAAGGCTGGGATGCTGTGCCCTATCAGAGCACCCACAACACCGGCGGCGCTGTGATGGGCAGCGATCCTCGGACCAGCGCCGTGAACAAGTATCTGCAGAGCTGGGACGTGCCCAATGTCTTTGTCGTGGGTGCGTCCGCCTTCGCCCACAATGCCGGGATGAATCCCACCGGCACGGTGGGGGCGTTGGCCTTCTGGGCGGCGGAAGCCATCACCACCAAGTATATCAAAAGCCCCGGCGCGCTGGTGCCGGCATGAAGCGAATTTTCCTCGCCATCGCTTTTGCGGCAGTTTCCACCGCCGCCAGCGCCGCGGATGTCGGTGCGGGGCGCTACCAGTCGGTGCTGGGAGACTGCGAAGGCTGTCACGGCAAGAACCTGGCGGGCGGCGTGGAATTGATGACGCCGTTCGGAAAGCTGGTGGCGCCCAACATCACCCAGGACAAGGACACCGGCATCGGCAATTACACGGCGGAGGATTTCCGCCGCGCCATGAAGGAAGGCATCGCCCCGGGTGGCAAGCGGCTGTATCCCGCCATGCCCTATCCGGCCTATGCCAGGATGAGCGACGCCGACATCGCCGCGCTCTGGGCCTATTTCCGTACCATCAAGCCGGTGCGCCATGTGGTGGACGTCAACCAGCTTCGTTTTCCTTTCAACCTGCGTTTCATGATGCGCGGCTGGAACATGCTGTTTTTCCGCCCCGCGCCCTATGTTCCTGACGCGAGCAAAAGCGCGGCGTGGAATCGCGGCGCCTATATTGCCACCGGCCCGGCCCATTGCGGTACCTGTCACACCTCCAAGAGCTTTTTCGGTGCTGACACGGGACTGGCGCTGTCCGGCGCCTTGCTGCAGGGCTGGTTCGCACCCGATCTCACCGGTGACCGTGACGCCGGCCTGGGCGGCTGGAGCGCCCGCGATGTGGTGGAATATCTCAAGACCGGCCGCAACGGCCATTCCATCGCGTCCGGGCCGATGGCCGAAGTGGTGGAGCATTCCACCGCCAACATGAAGGGTGCTGACCTGCAGGCGGTTGCGGTTTACCTGAAGGATTTGCCGCCATCAGCGGGCAATGGCGGTGGCGCCTCGGGGGTGGAGGCGCAGATGAAATCTGGCGCCGGCATCTACCGGATGAATTGCGCCGCCTGTCACAGCTTCAATGGGCGCGGCGATAGTGTGTTGTTCCCGCCTCTGGCGGGCAATGCCCTCGTGCGCCAGGCCGGTGCGCAGACCCTTGTGCGGGTGGTACTGGCGGGCTCGAAGGCGGTGGCGACGCCGGCCGCCCCGACTGGCCCCGGCATGCCCAGCTTCGCCTGGAAGCTGAACGACGAACAGGTCGCCAATGTATTGACCTATATCCGCAACAATTGGGGCAACCGCGCCCCCGCCGTGTCGGCGGATGAAGTAGCGAAGATACGCGCCCGTCACGGCTCGTGATGTTCGCGCCGTCCGTATAGCAAGGTGACGTTGATGCGCCGGTTCTGGTAGCCCTGCGCGAAGCGGATCGTATCGGTCTCGTGGAAAAGATCGGAATCGAAGATCACGGCCCGGTTGGCGCGATGGGGCACCGTGATGGGTTTTGCGCCGCTGCGCGAAAGAAAGCCGCGCGCCAGCCTTGCGTCGTCGTTGAACTTGGCGAAATCCCATTCCAGTGGCGCGGCCTTGTCCCACACCACCAGCCCGCCATGCCCGGGATCAAGATTGGCTTCATCGGGCGTGATCCAGAAATTGACATTCACGGCTGCCTCATCGGCATGGATTTCGGTGCCGCCGAGCTGGCTGTCATACTTGAAGGCCCAGGCATAGAGCAGGGGATGATCCTTGAAGATGGCGGGAAAGGCCGCACGCAGTTCTTCGGCGATCTGCACCAGCAGCGGGGCCGAGAAGCCGTTTTCCGGAAAAGCACCCAGATAGCCGTCCGTATGCGCGGTGCGCCAGATGGTGGAACCCCAGCAGAAACGCCGCAGGCCTTCCAGCGCTTCTTGTGTCAGCAGGTCATCGATCACCACCAGCTTGGGATCGCTGTTGCGCCAGCGCTGCTCGACTGTATCTGCACCAGCTTTACTGATGGCCGGCGAGGCCAGTTGTTCTCCACCTTCCCAATGCAACGCGCCGGGCTGGGGGCGGATGCCATTGGCCGCCAGATAGTCCTTCTGTTCCGCGTCATGCCGGACCTTGTGCGGCAGCAGCCTGTCGTTGACCGAGTCGGCATGAAACAGCCGTGCCGCCTCGGTGATGTCGGCAAACCCTTCGCGCAGCCGGTCCAGCAGGCACAAGGTCTGGCCGCGATTGAACAGGGCATTGGCATAGCCCGGCCGGGCGGCGATCGCCGCGGTGAAGCTGTCCAGCGCCTCGCCATGGCGTTCCAGGTCGCGCAAGGCGTTGCCGCGATTGTTCAGGATTGCGGCGTCGCCCGGCCGCCGCGCCAGTATCGCATCATAGGCCGCCAGGGCTTCCGGCGTCCGTTTCAGATGCTTCAGCGCGTTGGCATAGTGAAAGAGGGTTTCGGGGTCGTTGGTGCCCGGGCCGTGCATGGCGGTGACGATGGCTTCCAGGTCGCGGGCGAAGCGCGGGGTGTTGAAAAGCGCCGCATTGGCGCGGTGATCGATCAACTTCTGCCGCAGCGCCGCCAGCCGCGCCGGATCGTGCGCCAGTTCCAGCGCCAGGCTTTCATAGGCCCCGGCATCTTGCGTCACCAGTTCCGGCAAATCCGCGGCTTGCAACATGCTGGCGGCAACGCGTCCGGCATAGGCGGTGCCGGCACAGGTAAGGACCGGCAATCCCGCCCATAAGGCATCGCAGGCGGTAGCGTGGGCGTTATAGGGCAGGGTGTCGAGAAACAGGTCGGCCAGGGCGTGGCGGGCGAAGTGCACGTCCAGCGGCGCGCCTGCCGTAAAGACCAGACGTGCGGGGTCGATGCCCTGTTCGCGCGCGGCGCGGCGCAGGTTTTCCGCCGCCGCCTCGCCCGGCTTTTTGAGCCACAATACGCTGCCGGGCACCTGCTGCAGCAGCCGCATCCAGAGAGCGAAGACCGGAGCGGTGAATTTCCAGTTGTTGTTGAAGGAGCAGAAGACGAACCCGTGCTCCGGCAAGCCCGCTTGGGCACGCGAAGGCGCGATGCCAATCACGTTGCCGGCGTCAGTGGGGAAAAAGCAGTTGGGCAGGTAGGCCAGCTTTTCCGAAAAGGCATCGGCATTCGGCGCCACGATGCGGTCGGCGATGAGATAATCGATGAAAGGCGCGCCCGTGGTTCCGGCGTAGCCCAGCCACGATGCCTGCACCGGGGCAGGGCGGTGGGCAAGAACGTCGAAACTGTCGCCCTGGGTGTGGCCGTTCAGATCCACCAGGATATCCACTTCCAGGCGGCGTACCAGCTCGGCCACGGCGCGGGGCGGCTGATCCTTCACGTCGTGAAACTGGTCGAACGCCGCCATGAGGCGCCGCCGCTGGGCGCTGCCGTCATCCGGGCCGGTGGAAATGCCCAGCACCTCGAAGCGGCCGCGATCGTGACTTTCGATCAGCTGCGCGATCTGGGCCGCGACGGGATGATGCAGAAAATCCGAGGAGATATAGGCGAGACGGATTTTATCATGGGCATAACGGCTTTTCGCCAGCACCGGCGGCAGCTGCGGGAAGCGGGTGCGGATCACATTGCGCGCACATTCCAGCTGCAGCATCTCGTCGCCGCTATAGCCCAGCAGCACCCAGGGCGGCACCGCTTCGCCCGCCGCGATGCGGCCGGGCATCTGGGCCCCGATCCGCGCCACGCGTTCCCAGTCGCACAGGTTCAGCGCCGCCATCGCCGCGCCGCCAAAGGCCGCCGGCTGGCCGCCCGCCTGCTCGAAACTGGCCAGCGCCTCGTCATGGCGCTTGAGCTGCTGCAGCGCGCCGCCGCGATTGCTTTGCGCCTCGGGATAGTCGGGGCGGATCGCCAGGGCGCGGTCATAGCTGGTGACCGCTTCGTCATAGCGCATCAGGCCCTGCAGCGCATTGCCGCGATTGTTCAGCGTCTCCGCATCGCCGGGCCGCAGCGCCAGCGCGCGATCGAAGCAGCCCAGTGCATCGGCGAAACGCCGAAGGTCGAGCAGGGCGCTGCCGCGATTGTTGAAGGCGGCGGCAAATTGCGGCGCCAGCCGCAAGGTCTGGTCGTAGGCCGCCAGCGCCTCGGCCGGGCGCCCCAGATCCTGCAGCACGCTGCCGCGATTGTTCAGCGCCTCGACATAGTTCGGCATGGCTGCCAGCGCCGCGTCATAATCGGCCAGCGCGTCGTCGAACCGTCCCAGGTTCTGCAGTACGGTGCCGCGATTGTTCAGCGCCTGCGGCCAGCCGGGTCTGGCGTCCAGGGCGCGGCTGAACCCGGCCAGGGCTTCCTCCGGGCGGCCAAGGGTCTTGAGGACATTGGCGTGGTTGAGCAGGGCGTCGGCGTCGCCAGGACGAAGCGCCAGCGCGGCGGTGATCTCCCGCAAGGAGTCCTCGCTGCGGCCCTGCTGTGCCAGCGCCACGCCCAGCAGATGGCGCGCGGTGAAATCGCTCGGGTCGGCGGCCAGCGCCGCGCGGTACAACCGTTCGGCGTCCGCCAGACTGCCGCTGCGGTGCAGCGCCAGTGCCTGGTCAATCAAGGATTGCGTGTTCATGAAGCGTTTGCCGTCCCCTGCCGGCAGTATCGCTGCTGACAGAGCAAAGGTTAAGTCGTATTTGCCGCGGCTTTTGGGCGTGGTATCTCTAGCGCACGGTCATAAGAAAAATGGGGATCAGCATGGAAAACACCAGTCGGCGGGATGTCTTTTCCCTGATGGGCGGCGCAGCGCTCGCGGCAGCGGCCACGCCCGCGATGGCGCAATCCACCCCGGTGATCGAATGGAACGCGCACATGTTCAGTTCCAACACGGCGCGCTTTCCCTTCCATCCCAAGGCCACCTACAAGCCTGATGCCGGCACATTCCCGGCCGATCCGCTGGCCCCCTATCAGCGCCATCTGAAGGAAGCGGGCATCGACAAGGCGGTGGTGGTCCAGCCGGAACCGTATGGCGACGATCACAGCCTGGTGCTGGATTGCCTGCGGCGGGCGCCTGCGTCCCAGTTGAAAGCCACCAGCCTGTTTTATCCCAAGGATCCCCAGGCGCCCAAAAAACTGGCGGCGCTGGTGAAGAAGGAGCCGCGCATCGTCGCCACCCGCTTTCATGCCCATCGCGGCAAGGAAATGTATCTGGAATCCTTTTCCGCGCCCTATGTCCGCGCCCTGTGGAAGCAGGCGGCGGATCTGGGCGTGATCATCGAACTGCATATCGGTCCCAATTATGCGCGCCAGGCGGCGGCTGCCATCCGCGCCTTTCCGGGCTGCAAGGTGCTGATTGATCACATGGCCGAACCCAAGCTGGGTAACCCCTACGAGTTCGCCGATGTGCTGGAAATGGCCAAGCTGCCCAATGTCTACATGAAGCTGTCGGGCGTCGGCTATATCGCCACCGACAAGCCCAATTATGAAAGCGTGTTGCCCTTCACCACCCGTCTCATCAGGGAATTCGGTCCCGACCGCATGGTGTGGAGCGGCGACTCGCCCCACATCGCCGATGTTCACATGAAGGGTTATGCGGCCGCCGATATCGCCAAGGTCAAGGGCGGCAATCTGCAAAAACTGCTGAACTGGTAGGAGACGTCATGCGCCGCCTTTTGATGATTTCATCCCTGATGACCCTGGCCGCGCTGCCCGCGCTGGCCGAACCGACGCGCGACGAAGTGATGGCGGGGGCGGAGCGCTGCGACGGCATTGCCGACAACCGCGTCTGGCTGGACTGTTTCTACGGTTCGGCCCAGCCGATGCGCTCGCTCCTGAACCTGCCGCCTGCCAATCCCGCCCAGGTGCGGCTGGTGCCGCCGCGCGGTGCCGAACCGCGCCGCGTCGCCAGTGCGCGTGCGCAACCCGAAAGATCGGGCGGCTTCTGGGCCGACGTGATCGCCTCGACCAAGCCGGAAGCCTCGAACGTCGCGATGACAAAGTATGATTTCGACCGCAGCGGCGCGGTGACTGTGACCCTGGCGGACGGGCAGGTTTGGCGCCAGCTTGAATCCGACCTGACCCGCGCCCGGTGGAACAAGCCGCCGTCCAGCTACCGGGTCGATGTCAGATCCGGGCTGGGCGATACCTTCGATCTGAAGGTGCGCAGTGAAAAGGGCGTGATCTACCGGATGCGCCGGGTTACGGCCCGGCCTTAATAGCCGCCGTAGCTGTAGTAGGAGCCGTAAAAGCCCGGGCCGCCAGCGCCGACATTCACGTCATAGCCGGCGCCATAGGCGTCCGCGTAGCCAGCGCCGCCGGCATAGCCGCCATAACCACTGCGGTAAATCACCGGCCGGTCATAGCCGCTGAGACCATAGTCATAGGTATGGTCGTAATTG
>CANKIV010000072.1 GCA_947482125.1 Alphaproteobacteria bacterium | reverse complement strand
TCGGCGGGCTGCTGCGCTACGGCATTCCCGACTTCAAGATGGAAAAGCACCTGATCGACCGCCGCATGCGCCAGATGGAAGCCGAAGGCGTGGTGTTCCGCACCAATGTCGAAGTCGGCGTCACCGTCTCGATGGACATGCTGCTGGCCGATTATGACGCGGTGGTGCTGTCGGGCGGGGCGGAAGCGCCGCGCGACCTTCCCATTCCCGGGCGCGAACTGAGCGGCATCCATTTCGCCATGGATTTCCTCACCCAGCAGAACAAGCGGGTGGCGGGTGATCCGGAAAGCAAGGCGGCGCCGAACGGCACCCTGTCGGCCAAGGGCAAGCATGTGGTGGTGATCGGCGGCGGCGATACGGGGTCGGACTGTGTCGGCACCTCCAACCGCCATGGCGCGGCCTCGGTCACCCAGTTCGAAATCATGCCGCAGCCGCCGGTGAAGGAAAACAAGATGCTGGTGTGGCCGGATTGGCCCATGAAGCTTCGCACCTCGTCTTCGCACCAGGAAGGCTGCGAGCGCGACTGGGCGGTGCAGACCCGCCGTGCCATCGGCGAGAACGGCAAGATCACCGCGCTGGAATGCGTGCGGGTGGAATGGAAGCTGGGCGATGGCGGCAAGATGAACCTTGTCGAAGTGCCGGGCAGCGAATTCACCCTCAAGGCCGACCTGGTGTTCCTGGCGATGGGCTTTGTCGGGCCGAAGAAGGCCGGTCTGGTCGAACAGTCCGGCGTCGAACTGGATGCGCGCGGCAATGTGAAGGCGCCGCTGACCAACTACCAGACCAGCAAGGGCAAGGTCTTTGCCTGCGGCGACATGCGCCGCGGCCAGTCGCTGGTGGTGTGGGCGATCCGCGAGGGGCGCCAGTGCGCCCGTGGCGTGGATGAGTTCCTGATGGGATCCAGCGAACTGCCTCGCTAGCCGCTACTTCGTAACGACGATTCCAATCGGCGCCGCATGGGCGCTTTCCAGGATGCGCGCCGCATTGGCGATCAGCGGGCCGTGCAGCGCCTGGCGCTTGGACACCAGCACGGTGGCGTCGGCCAGCCGGGCGATCAGGGCCGCTTCCGGGCCCGCGCCCGCCGGGTCAGCAGGCGCGAGGCGAACACGGCGGCCTGGCCATCGGCATGGATGATGTCGGCCTGCTCGAAGGTGAAGCGGAAGGCTTCGTCCTGCGCCGCCAGCGCGATGGCATGGCCGTTGGAGGCGAAGACCAGCTTGGGATGGCGGTTGGGATTTTCGCGCGCGTCCAGGCAGTCCTGCAGCATCATGCGGGCCAGGCCGTCGCGTGACAGGCAGGCCGTGGTCAGTCCGCCCACCGTCACTTCGGTGTAGGAATTGTTGGCGGCAGCACGTTCGGCCGCGGCCAGCGCTTCGAATTCAAACGGAATGGCCGTCGCGAGCGCGCCCATCAGCCGGCGTTCCGCGTACGCAGCACTTCGATCGGGGTGCGCGCCAGGATCAGGAGGTCCAGCACCAGGCTGGTGTTCTCGACATACCAGGCGTCGAGATCGACGCGCGCCTGCATGATGTCCAGGGTCGGGGTTTCGCCGCGCGCGCCGTTGACCTGGGCCCAGCCGGTGATGCCCGGCTTGACCTGCTGGCGCACGGCATAGTTCGGCAGCGCCGCACCGTAATACTCGTCATGGGCGATGGCATGGGGGCGCGGACCGACCAGCGACATTTCGCCGGCCAGGACGTTGAAGAGCTGCGGCAGCTCATCGAGGCTGAGCTTGCGGATGATGCGGCCGACGGGGGTGATGCGGGCGTCGCCCTTGGCGGCCTGCTTCACATCGGCGCCATCTTCCATGACATGCATGGAGCGGAATTTCAGGATCGGGAAGGTCTTGCCGTTGAGCCCGGTGCGGCGCTGGGCGAACACCAGGGGGCCGCGCGAATCCAGCATGACGGCCAGGGAAACGAGGGCCAGCACGGGGCTGAGCAGCACGATCAGCAGGGCCGAGACGGCGATGTCCAGCAAGCGCTTGGCGTCGATGCGTTGGCTGGCGGCACCGGTGTCGGTGACCGTCAGGGTAAAGCTGTCAAAGGCGGGGAAAACCGCCTTCATGATGGTCTGCGAAGTGTCCTGTGCGCTCACGTTCAACCCTGGGGCCGTTGGGCTTCTGGGGTGGGCGTTGCAGGAGACAGGCCAGCGAAAAGGGCGTTTTCCGCGCTATTTTGGTACGAAAGCGGGCCGAAAGGGCGGTTAACGCCCGCCCGCCTGGCGTTAACCGTCCCTGACGGTCCCATTTTGGGCTGGCGGGCAGGGCGATGCCGGCCCCGGGCCGAAACGGGGCGGCCCGATACCGCCGCCTTACGGAAAATAAACTATTAAATCAGTGGCTTAGAGCGCAAATTGGGCTACATAGGCCGGAAAAGCCAGCAGCCCGAAGGCCCAGAGGATCGCGGAGGCGATGCTGGCGGCCATGAAACGGCGGAACTCCAGTTCCGACATGCCGGCCACCAGCGGCACGGTGGCGCGGAAAGGCCCCAGGAAGCGGCCGAAGAACACGGCCCAGGCGCCCCAGCGATGGAAGAAATGCAGGGCCCTTTCCAGCCGTGCCTCGTATTTGCGGAAGGGCCAGAGATGCAGGATCTGATGATGATAGTGCAGCCCCTGCCCCCAGGAGATCACGTCGCCGCACAAGGCGCCCAGCACCGCACCCGCAATGGCCGGAAAAAGCCCGATATCGCTGGCCGCGATCACCCCGCCCAGCGCCACCAGCACGGCAAAGCCCGGAATGAGGACAGACAGGCCGGCAAAGGATTCGGCGAAGGCCACCGCAAAGGCGATAGGAAAGCACCACAAGGGATGGGCCTGTGCGATCTGCGTCACCCAGGCGCTGGCGTCATGGGCGAACTGGGCGGACCATTGGAGGATGTCGGCAAACACGGCGCCGACATAGCGCGGCCCGCATCGGCGCACCAGCGATACCGAACCGGCACAGTTTTGACAAAATTTCCAATAGCTTGGCGTCTATATCGGGTGCCGTTCGTTGAGGTATAAGTGCATGCCGCGTTCAGCTTCGCGGTGCTAACCCATTTCATATGTTCATTTAATCTTTTAGCACCCCCGGCCTTTCGGCTCTTTTGCGACACGGAATATCGAGAATGAATATCGACCGCACCCCTGGTGATTTTCGGCGTGCCGAGCCGGTTTCGCGGCCCGGCCCCGTGGGCCGGGTCTGGGGCGGGATCAAGCGCTGGAGCGGCGACAATCCGCGCCTGTCGCGGGTGGTGTGGTTCACGGTCGGGCTGCTGCTGCTGGCGCTGCTGATCTGGGCAATCTATCCGGCCAAGAATAGCGGCCGCGACGGCCGTATCGGCCAGGGCGCCCAGCCGGTCGGTGTGGCGCGCGCCGTATCGGGCGACATCAACGTCACCATCAACGCCTTGGGCACGGTAACGCCGCTGGCGACCGCCACGGTGCGGCCGCAGGTCGGCGGCATGCTGGTCAAGATCAATTTCACCGAAGGCCAGATGGTCAAGGCCGGCGACGTGCTGGCCCAGATCGATCCGCGTCCCTATCAGGCGGCGCTGGATCAGGTGCGCGGCCAGCTGGCGCGCGATGCTGCGACTTTGGCCAACGCCAAGGTGGACCTTGCGCGCTATCAGGCATTGCAGGCGCAGAACGCCATCGCCGCGCAGCAGGTCTCGGCCCAGGCCGCGCTGGTGAAATCCACCGAAGGCATCGTGATTTCCGACCAGGCGAACGTGCAAACCGCGCGGATCAACCTGGGTTACACCAATATCGTCTCGCCGGTGGCGGGCCGCGCCGGCATCCATCTGGTCGATATCGGCAACATCGTCTCGGCGGGCCAGTCCAACGGTATCGTGGTGGTCACCCAGCTCGATCCCATGTCGGTGCTGTTCACCATCCCCGAAGACAATATCCGCACCGTTCTGGCGCAGGTGAATTCCGGCGCCGTGCTGCCGGTCGATGTCTATGACCGCAGCCAGACCAACAAGATCACCTCGGGCGTGCTGTCGGCGGTCGACACGGTGGTGGATCCGGCCACCGGCTCGGTGAAGCTGCGCGCACTGTTCGACAACAAGGACAGCAAGCTGTTCCCGTCTCAGTTCGTGAATGTGCGGCTGCTGGTGAACACCTTGCCGGGCCAGGTGACCGTGCCGGTGCCCGCCGTGCAGCGCGGCGCCGACGGCGCCTATGTCTTCCTGGCGCGCCCCGACAAGACCGTCACCCAGCGCGCGGTGACCATCGGCATCCAGGACGGCAACAAGATGCAGATCCTGTCCGGTCTCAAGGCCGGCGACACGGTTGTGGTGGACGGCGCCGATCGCCTGCGCGACGGCGCCGATATCGAGATTCCGAATTTGACCGGCAAGATCGCTGCGCCTTCGGGCGGCGCAGGCGATGAGGCCGCGCGCGCCGCACGTCGCGCCCAGATGCAGGAAGCGATGACCAAGGCCTGCAGCGCCGACATCAAGAAGGTCTGCGCCGAGGCCACCAATGCGCGGGAAACCCGCATGTGCCTGTTCCGCAATCGTGACGATCTGGGCGCCGACTGCCAGAAGGCAATGTCCCAGATGCGCCAGGCCGGCGGTCGCCGCCGCGGCGGCGGCGGTGGCGGCCAGTGAGCAGCAGCGCGCCTGAATCCTATAGCGGCGCGAATCCCTCCGCGCCGTTCATCCAGCGGCCTGTCGCGACCACGCTGTTCATGATCGCCATCCTGCTGGTGGGTCTGGCGGGTTACAAATTCCTGCCGCTGTCGGCCCTGCCGCAGGTGGATTATCCCACCATCCAGGTCCAGACATTCTTGCCGGGCGGCAGCCCGGAAGTGATGGCCACCTCGGTCACCGCGCCGCTGGAACGCCAGTTCGGCCAGATGCCGGGCCTGAAGGAAATGTCGTCGGTCTCTTCGGGCGGTTCGTCGGTTGTGACTTTGCAGTTCGACCTGTCGCTCAGCCTGGATATCGCTGAGCAGCAGGTCCAGGCGGCGATCAACGCCTCATCCAATCTTTTGCCCGCCTCGCTGCCGGCTCCCCCGATCTACGCCAAGGTCAATCCCGCCGATGCGCCGGTGATCACGCTGGCGGTATCGTCGCGCACCCTGCCCATCACCCAGCTGGTGGACCTGGCCGAAACGCGTATCGCCCAGAAGATCTCGCAGCTCTATGGCGTTGGCCTGGTCAGCATTTCCGGCGGCCAGCGCCCGGCGGTGCGGGTGCAGGCCAATCTTCAGAAGCTGGCCTCGCTGGGACTGAATATCGACGACCTGCGCACCACGGTCTCGAACAACAATTCCAATTCGCCCAAGGGCAGTTTCGACGGCGCCTTCCAGTCCTACACCATCAATTCCAACGACCAGCTCCAGAGCGTCGAGGAGTATCAGAATATCGTGGTCGCCTTCCGCAATGGCTCGCCCGTCTATCTGAAGGACGTGGCCAAGGTCATTGACGGGGCGCAGAACAACAAGCTGGCAAGCTGGGCCAACAACGGCCCCGCCGTGCTGATCAACGTCCAGCGCCAGCCCGGCGCCAACGTCATCGCGGTGGTGGATTCCATCAAGGAGCTGCTGCCCACCATCAAGGCCGGCCTGCCGGCCTCGGTGGATGTCACCACCCTGACCGACCGCACCGAGACCATCCGCGCCTCGGTCTCCGACGTGCAGTTCGAGCTGATGCTGGCCGTCGCGCTGGTGGTGCTGGTGATCTATGTCTTCCTGCGCAACCTGCCGGCCACTTTCATTCCTTCGCTGTCGGTGCCGCTCTCCATCGTCGGCACCTTCGCCGCCATGTATCTGCTGGGCTATTCGCTCAACAACCTGTCGCTGATGGCATTGACCATTTCGGCCGGTTTCGTGGTCGACGACGCCATCGTGATGATCGAGAACATCACCCGCTATATCGAAAAGGGCGAGACGCCCTACAACGCCGCCATGAAGGGGGCCGGGGAAATCGGCTTCACCATCGTGTCGCTGACCGTCTCGCTGATCGCGGTAATGATCCCCCTGCTGTTCATGCAGGAAGTGGTGGGCCGCCTGTTCCGCGAATTCGCGGTGACCCTGTCGATCACCATCCTGATCTCGGCGGTGGTGTCGCTGACCCTGGTGCCAATGCTGTGCGCCAAGCTGCTGCGCAGTCATTCGGTGGAGGGAAGGCGCGAAAACAGTTTCCAGCGCCGCACCGAATATTATTACGACCGCATGGTGGCCGAATATGACCGGCTGCTGATCTGGGTGCTCAAGCATCAGCGCCTGACCCTGCTGTCGGCGGTGGCGACCCTGGTGCTGACCGTGGTGCTCTATATCGCCATTCCCAAGGGTTTCTTTCCGGTGCAGGACACCGGCTTCATCCAGGCCATTACCGAAGCTGGTCCCACCGTGTCGTTCGACGCCATGGCCACGCGCCAGCGCCAGCTTGCCGAACGCTTCCTGAAGGACCCGGACGTTGCCAGCCTGTCATCCTTCATTGGCGTGGACGGCAGCAACCACACCCTCAACAGCGGCCGCATCCTGATCAATCTCAAGCCCAAGCATGACCGTGACGGCGTGCAGGCGGTGATCGACCGGTTGCAGGAACATTCCCAGAGCGTGCCCGGCATCACCTTCTATCTGCAGGCGGTGCAGGACCTGACCACGGATTCGGTGGTGAGCCGCGCCCAGTACCAATTCGTGCTGCAGGCCGCGACCCAGGGCGCGCTCAACGGCTATGTGCCCGGTCTTTTGAACAAGCTGCGCACGGTCGGGGCAATCCGCAATGTTTCGACCTCCTTCCTGGACAAGGGCCTGTCGGCCTATCTGGTGGTGGACCGCGACACCGCGGCGCGCTTCGGCGTCACGGCGGCGACCATCGACAATGCGCTGTATGACAGTTTCGGCCAGCGCATCATCTCGACCATCTTCACCCAGTCCAACCAGTATCGCGTAATCCTGGAAGCCGATCCGGAAGTGCACAATTCGGTGCAGTCGCTGGGCGACATCTATTTGCCGACCTCGGGCGGCGGGCAGGTGCCGCTGGCGGCCATCGCCAAGGTCGAGCAGCGCACCACCCAGTTGCAGATCGACCACCTGGCGCAGTTTCCTTCCGCCACCTTCTCGTTTGACGTGGCGCCGGGCTATTCGCTGGGCGCGGCGGTGGACGCGATCAAGGACGCGCAGGCCGAGATCGGCGTGCCGCCGGGCATCTCCACCCAGTTCCAGGGCTCGGCGCTGGCCTTCCAGGCGGCGCTGGCCAACGAGATCCTGCTGATCCTGGCCGCGATCATCACGGTCTATATCGTGCTGGGCGTGCTGTATGAGAGCTTCATCCATCCCATCACGATCCTGTCCACCCTGCCGTCGGCGGGCGTGGGCGCGCTGCTGGCGCTGATCATCTCGGGCCATGATCTCAACATCGTTTCCATCATTGGCATCATCCTCTTGATCGGCATCGTCAAGAAGAACGCGATCATGATGATCGACTTCGCGCTGGAGGCGGAACGCAACGAAGGCAAGTCGCCCACCGAGGCGATCCATCAGGCGGCGTTGCTGCGCTTCCGGCCCATCCTGATGACGACTGTGGCGGCGCTGTTCGGCGCCCTGCCGCTGATGCTGGGCACCGGCATGGGATCAGAGCTGCGCCATCCGCTGGGCATCTCGATCGTGGGCGGCCTCCTGGTCAGCCAATTGCTGACCCTGTTCACCACCCCGGTGATCTACATCTATTTCGATCGCCTGGGCGGCGACTTCCGTGCCTGGCGCGCCCGCCGCCGCGCAGGAGGCGGGGCAGGCGTGCCGGAGCCGGCCGAATGAACATCGCCGCGCTCTTTATCCGCCGCCGCATCGCCACCACGCTTCTGGCGCTGGGATTGGGCATGGCGGGGATGGTGGCCTATACGTTGCTGCCGGTTTCGCCGTTTCCCAATATCGACATTCCCACCATCGTGGTGAATGCCTCGATGCCCGGCGCCAGCCCGGAAATCATGGCCTCCAGCGTCGCCACCCCGCTGGAACGCCATCTTGGCACCATCGCGGGCGTGGACGAGATGACGTCGCGCAGCAACGTCAATTCCACCCAGATCGTGCTGCAGTTCGATATCAACCGCGACATCAACGGCGCGGCGCGCGACGTGCAGGCCGCGATCAACGCGGCGCGCGCCGACCTGCCGACGGCGCTGCGCTCCAACCCGACTTATCGCCGGTTCAATCCGGCGGATTTCCCGATTCTCATTCTGGCGATGACGTCCAAGACCCTGTCGCCGGGCCAGATCTACGATCAGGCGTCGAACATCATCCAGCAGAAGCTGTCGCAGATTTCGGGCGTGGGCGATGTTTCCCTCAATGGCGCCTCGCTGCCCGCCATCCGCATCGAGCTGAACCCGCGCGCCTTGTTCAAATACGGCATCGGGCTGGCCGATGTGCGCGCCGCGATCTCGGCCGCCAACGCCAACACCCCCAAGGGCGACATCCAGCAGAAAGACCAGACCCTGCAGGTCTATGCCAATGACGTGGCCAGTCAGGCGAGCGACTACAAGACGCTGATCATCGCCTATCGCAACGGTTCGGCGGTGCGGCTGCAGGATGTGGCTGAGGTGGTGGACGGGGTCGAGAATGTGCGCAACCTCGGCACCTATAACGGCATGCCCGCCGTGCTGGTCAACATCACCAAGCAGCCGGGCGCCAATGTGATCGAGGTGGTGGACCGGATCGTCAGCCTGATGCCCGAATTACAGGCGGCGCTGCCCAGGGCCGTCGATCTGGGCACCCTGATGGATACCACCACCTCCATCCGCAACTCGGTACGGGATGTGGAGCGCACCCTGTTGATCGCCACGGTGCTGGTGATCCTGGTGGTGTTCCTTTTCCTGCGGAATTTCAGGGCCACGCTGGTTCCCACCGTCTGCGTGCCGCTGACGCTTCTGGGCACCTTTGGCGTGATGTATCTGCTGGGCTTCAGCCTGAACAATTTCTCGCTGATGGCGCTGATCGTCTCCACCGGCTTTGTGGTCGACAACACCATTGTCGTCCTGGAAAACGTCACCCGCCACCTGGAGAACGGCAAGAGCCGGATGGAAGCGGCGCTGCAGGGCGCCCAGGAAGTGACCTTCACCGTCATTTCCATGAGCATTTCGCTGGTCGCGGTGTTCTTCCCGGTGCTGCTGATCGGCGGGATGGTGGGGCGCATCTTCCACGAATTCGCCATCACCCTCACGGTGGCGATCATCATCTCGATGGTGATCTCGCTGACCCTGACCCCGATGATGTGCGCCTATCTCGATTTTTCGGTCGAGGAGGACCGGAACCGGCTGATGGCCTGGTCGCGGCGCAGCTTCGAAAAGATGCAGGACTTCTACCGCCGCACCTTGGACTGGTCGCTGGGCAATCCCAAGACCATCGTGGCGATGGTCTTCATCGCCATTTTCCTGAACTTCTACCTGATCGCCATCGTGCCCAAGGGCTTCTTCCCCTCCACCGACGAGGGCACCATGCAGGGCGGACTTCGCGCCGACCAGAGCATCTCCTTCCAGGCGATGCGCACGAAGTTCATGGATTTCATCACCATCATCAAAAGCGACCCGGCAGTGGCGACGGTGGGGGGCTTTGCCGGTGGCGGCGCCGCCAATTCCGGCAATGTCTTTGTTACCCTCAAGCCGCCGCATGAGCGCGGGCTTTCCACCGACGAGGTGATCGACAGGCTGCGGCCCAAGCTGGAGAAAGTGGCCGGCGCGCGCCTGTTCCTGCGCGCGGGCGGCCAGATCGGCGGCGGCGGGCGGCAGGGCAATGGCAGCCAGCAATACACGGTGCAGGCCGATTCCCTGGATGAATTGAATCTGTGGGTACCCAAGATCACCGACGCGCTGCAGAACGTGCCGGAACTGACCGACGTCAATTCCGACCAGCAGGACAAGGGCCTCCAGGTTGACCTGAAGGTGGACCGCGCCACGGCGGCGCGGCTGGGGCTGAATATCGCCCAGGTCAACAATGCGCTGTATGACGCCTTCGGCCAGCGCCAGGTCTCGACGATCTACAAGGACAAGAACCAGTACAAGGTGATCATGGAGGTGGCGCCGAAATTCTGGCAGAGCCCCGAGACCCTGCGCGACATCTATATCAGCACGTCGGGCGGCAATGTCAGCGGCACCCAGTCCACCGCCGGCGCCGGCGGCGCCTTCACGGCCACCGCGTCACCGGTTTCCGCCGCCACATCCTCGGCCGATGCCACCGCGGCCACCCAGGCCGCCGAAGCAGTGCGCAACCAGCAGCTCAATGCGCTCACCGCCAGCGTGCGCGGCGGCGGCTCGACCGGCGCCTCGGTGTCCACCCGTGT
>CANKIV010000071.1 GCA_947482125.1 Alphaproteobacteria bacterium | reverse complement strand
CGCACCGGCTACCGCGTTATATTTTCCGTACCGTTTTTTGCATCTGCGATGTACGGCGACATCACTCGCGCAGTTGTGATCGCTAACAATTCTGTTATCTATCCCGTTGTGGCAAATTTAATACAGTATTTGGCCTGAAACTGCCTTAAAAAGCTCCCAATTCGGCCTAGTTCGAAAAAGCTTGAGGGAGTTTTTGCACATGACGCGTTCCACCGACATCCGCCCCGCTGCCCGATCGGCGCTTGGTTTGCTGAAAAAAGCATCGCTTTTCGCCACGGCTGGCGCGAGCGCCCTCTTGGTGGCCTCGGCCGCCTACGCGCAGGAACCGGGTGTGGAATCGGTGACGGTCTCCTCCTCCCGCATCATGAACACGGGCATGACTGCGCCGACCCCCACCACTGTCCTGAGCTCGAACTTCATCGAATCGCAGGCGAAGGACAACGTTTTCAATATGATCACGCAATTGCCGTCCATGATGGGCAGCACTGGCGTGCAGAGCGGTGTTAACGGCACCAGCGGCGGCGGCAACGGTCTGGCCTCGTTCAACATGTTCGGCCTGGGAACGATCCGTACCCTGACCCTGCTGGATGGCCAGCGTTACATCCCCGCCAACGTCACCGGCGTGAACGACATCAACCAGTTCCCGCAGATGCTGATCCAGCGCGTCGACGTGGTCACCGGCGGTGCCTCGGCCTCCTGGGGTTCAGACGCGATGTCCGGCGTGGTCAATTTCATCACCGACAAGAAGTATATCGGCTTCAAGGCGAATGTCTCGACCGGCATTTCGGACTATATGGACAATGCGACGCTCACGGTCGGGGCCGCCGCCGGCACCAGTTTTGCGGGTGGTCGCGGGCACTTCACAGTGTCGGTCGATTACAGCCATAGCGATGGCGTGGAAGGCGACTGGAAAAAGCTCGCCTGCTGCGGCAACTCGCTGACGGAAGCGCTGGGCCATGGGCGCACCTGGTACACGGCGCCGACTACGATGACGTATAGCTCGCCTGCTGCGACGCCGGCAGGCCAGCCGCAATTCTTCAATACGGGTTATGCCGTGCCCAATCAGATCGCGCGCACGGGCATGATCAATAGCGGCCCGCTGATGGGGGTCGTATTCAATCCCGACGGCACGACTTACCGCCGCGATTACGGTGTCGGCCTCACCGGGCTTGCAGGCGTTCCAAACCGTGACGGCAGCCTCACCGCCTCTGGCACGGTCGCCAATTGCGTCGCCATTTACTGTATCGGCGGAGACCTCTCGACGATACAAGGTTCGGGCGGCACCATGGCCACTCCGATCACGCGCGGAAACATCTATGCGCGACTGTCTTATGACCTGACGCCGGACTGGAACCTGTGGACGACTGTCAGTATGTCGGAGGAGCAGACCTCCAATAACCCCAACTCCGCCGAATGGCGCTCCGCCATGCCGGGCATCTCAGGTGCCTCTAACCAGGTTGCGCCCGGAGCTTGGACCAGCGCGCAGCTTAATTTCGGCGGCTCCAGCGCGACTACGGTCTATTCCACCGCGGCCTTCAATAACGGTCAGACTCTGATACCCGCCGGCGTCGGATGCGATAATGCATTTCTGCCTGCCAATATCGGCACTGCCTGCGCCGCGAACAACATCCAGCGGTTTGGTTTCGGCTCGCTGTTTTATGGACTGGGCCCGCAAAAGGTCCATTCCCTGCGCGACAATCGCCGCTATGCCATGGGCCTTGATGGTACATTCAACCTCTTCAACACGGATTGGTCTGCCACGGCTTATGCGCAGCATGGCGAGAACAACACCCGCATCAAAGTGCGCGGCATCGCCTTGCTGCCCTATATGTATAATGCGGTTGATTCCGTGCGGGACTCGCAAGGTGTTGCGGTCTGCCGCAACACCGTCGCCCGCGCGATGGGATGCGTGCCGATCAATCCGTTCAGTGATGAATACACCTCGGCCCAGAAGGACTGGGTTTATGGTGGCAAGAAGTGGGGCCCAGGTCCGATTCAGCTATCGAAGCAATTCCAGAATGCGGCAGAATTTGTCGTCAGCGGTTCACCTATAAAGAACTGGGCCGGTGACGTTTCGATCGCGTTAGGCGCAGGCTGGCGCGAGGATGGTTATTCTGTGCGCGGTGATGGTGCTGGCAACGGCACGGCCGGCGGCCCCAAGGGTGCGCCTGGCTCCGAATGTTCGGACCCGCTGCTGAATTGTGTCAACGGCACCAACTGGTATGCCGGCAGTTTCCACAATGCCAATGGTTATTTCGGCGTGCGGGAGGCCTTTACTGAAATCCAGGTTCCGCTGATCGACAGCCCCACATGGGGTAAGGCCGACGTGTCTTTGGCGGGCCGTCATGCCAAATACACTACGGCTGGCTCTGCCAATACTTGGAAGGTCGGCTTGACTTACGATACGCCGTTCGATGGCGTTCGCATTCGCGCCTTGCAATCTCGCGATTTCCGGGCTCCCAACCTCAGCGAACTTTTCGCGGCGCCAGTCACCGCCAACGGCTCCAATTCCGACCCGTGGAGAGGCGGCAACATCCAGGTGATCAATGGTACGCTGGGCAACCCGCTTCTGAAGTCAGAAAAATCCATCAATACCCAGCTCGGCATTGTCCTCACGCCCAGCTGGCTGCCCGGCTTCAGTACTTCGCTGGACTACTACCGCATTGCTGTGAGCGGGCAGATCAATTCCACCCCGACACAGACAAGCGTCAACAACTGCTTTGCCGGCCTGACCCAGTTCTGCGCCGCCATCCAGGTGGCGGGCGGCCTCAGCCCCGCGGTCAGCTCAAGCTGGATCCAGGTGAACGCACAAGCATTCAACACCGCGAGCACTGTCACTGATGGCTTCAACTGGGAGATGACCTACCAGTTCAGCCTGGCAGACTCGCGCTTCTCTGATTTCATGTCGATCCCGGGTAATTTCACTTTCCGCAACTTGGTCACCTATGTGAGCAAGTTCCGCAACGATCCCGGTCTGCCCGGAACCTTCATCATCAATTCGGCTGGCATGAATTCGGGTAATATCCCGCACGTGAAGGGCTTCCTCACCCAGTCATACGAAGAAGACAATTGGGAAATCCATATGTCCGAAAACTGGATTTCGGAAGGCAAAATGAACAACAACTGGGTCCAGTGTTCAATTGGATCCTGCCCGGCTTCGACCCTGCAAAATCCGACCGTCAACGACAACCACGTTCCGGGCATCATCTACTTCAACGCCGGTGGCTCAGTGACCCTGAATGACCACTGGAAGATCTATGCCCAGGTTGACAACTTGCTGGATAAAGACCCGCCGCAGATCTACAGCACGGCTTTCAATCAGGCCAACAACGGTACAAATCCGACCCTGTATGACACTGTCGGTCGCATGTATCACATCGGTGTCCGCATCGATAATTAGTAATGACGCCGCCGTTAGAAGCGGAAAGCGCACTGAAATATTTTGAGAGGTCCTATGCGAAAGTTACTGATTGCCGCCCTGTCTGTGAGCCTTCTCGTTCCCACGGTCGTTTTGGCTGAGAGTAGTGCCTTAACACCCGGCAAGCCTGCCGGTGTCCTTGCGGCCCAGATGGACAGAACGACTGTGTTGGTGGGTGTTGGCGCGGCTGCTGTTCTTATCGGCGTTTTTGTGGCTGCATCGGATTGCTGCACTAGCAGCAACAAGCCGGTCACGGTCGCCGCCCCCACGACGACTGGGAGTGCTCCTTAAGATAGATTTTCTATTCGTTTATAAAACGACGCCAGACATGATCGAATCGAAACAGATTCGTATCATGTCTGGTTTTTTTTGGGGTTGACGGTACCCCTATACGTTGGAGCGATGGGTTTGCAGGAGCTTCTTCATCAGGCCCTGAATGCACAGAATTCCTGCGACCTTGCTGACGCCTAGCGATTGTATCTGGCGGTGCTTGCCGCCGATCCCCGCAATTTCAACGCCAATCACCTGAATCGCGTTTCAAAGCGGCTACACCAACCGCCGGGTGAATATCACTTTGCTGTACGGTCGGCGCCGGTCGCATGAAGGCCTTGCCTGAGCTGGGTGGCTTTGGACAGGTTGGGCGAGTCGTTAGTTGCAACCGAGAAGGCATTGCCGCACGTGCGAAAAGCCTGATTTTGCGACATTTGAATCACAGCGAAGACCTAATCTTGTGTCGCAAAATGTCTTAAAAAGCGCGGATTCACAGCAATTTCGGACATGGTGCTGAGAAGAATGTTGCGAAAAGCCTTTGAAAAGTCTTTATTCAAGCCAACTACTATGACTAATTGTCGGGCATTGCGCCACCACCGACCTAAAAACAAAGCGTTCAGCAAGCACGTGGCAAATCAGGCATGGAGAAGCATCCAGTGCGTACAAAATTTGTCCTCGGTATTGCAGCCATAGTCGCCTGCGGCACGTGGATAGGTGCTGCGGCCCTGGAGGCCAGCGGCAGCCAGGTCGTGGGCATGCGGCGCCTGACGGAACATGAATATCGCAATTCCATCGCGGACATCCTCGGCAAGGATATCGTGGTGCAGGGCACTTTCGAGCCGGGCATCCGCATCGGCGGCCTGACCGCCGCCAGCACCGCCGTCCTGTCGATTACGCCGGCGGGCTTTGAATCCTATTCAAAGATGGCCGACACGATCGCGACACAGGCGACCAACGAAGAACATCGCAAGCGGCTGGTCTCCTGCCAACCCAAGTCCGCCAAGGCGCCGGACGATGCCTGCGCCGCCGAATTCCTCGGCCATTACGGCCTGCGCCTATTCCGCCGCCCCCTGACCGCCGAAGAACTGCGGTCGCGTGTCAGCCTGGCAAGAACGATGGCCAAGTCGTCCGGCGATTTCTATGCCGGGCTTCGCTATGGCCTGGCCACGCTTCTGCAGTCGCCGGAATTCCTGTTCCGCAAGGAAATCGCGGTGCCGGTGGACGGCAAAGCCTACGCCCTGGATCCTTACAGCCGCGCCACCCGCCTCAGCTATCTGATGTGGGACACCACGCCGGACGCCGAGCTGCTAAAGTCTGCCGAGATCGGGGAACTGAACACGCCGGCGGGACTGGAAAAGCAGGTTGACCGGCTGATGGCGTCGCCCCGCCTGGAATCGGGCATGCGCGCCTTCTTCTCCGACATACTGATGCTGTCGACGTTCGACAACGTGTCCAAGGATGGCATATTCTATCCCAAATGGGCCGGCCCCATGGGTGCCTCGGCCGCGGAAGAAACGCTGCGGACCACCATCGCCCTGGCGCTTCACGAGAATGGCGACATGCGTGACCTGATGGTCACCCGCAAGACACAGATCAATCGCATGCTTGCGTCGATTTATGGCGTGCCCTTCTCCTTCAAGGGCGAATGGACGCCGTACGAGTTCGGCCCGGAAACCGGTCGCACCGGCATCCTGACCCAAATCAGCATGCTGGCAATGTTCTCCCATCCTGGCCGCAGTTCGCCCACCAAGCGCGGGGTGGCGCTGAACGAAATCCTGCTCTGCGAGCCGACCCCGACGCCGCCCAACAATGTCGACTTCTCCGAGGTCAATGACACCAACGGACCGCGCAAGACGGTGCGCGAGCGCCTGATGGCCCATGCCAATGACAAGACATGCGCCTCCTGCCACAACGCTGTCGATCCGCTTGGCCTGTCCCTTGAAGGGTTCGATACCATCGGCGGGCGCCGCGAGAAGGAAAACGGCGAAACGATTGACGTTTCCGCCACTATTCAGGGCAAGTCGTTCTCAGGCGCTGAAGGGCTGGGTAAGTTCCTCTACAACAACCCCAAATATCCAGCCTGTATCGCACGCAAGCTCTATTCCTACGCCAATGGCCTGAACAGCGAAGATGTCGATTCCTCGGCATTCAAGCAGGGGCAGGATGCCTTCCAGAAGTCCGGCTATCGCCTGCGTGCCTTGCTCAAGGGGCTCGTCACCAGCCCGCAATTCTTCAACACCTCGGCTCCGGTGCAGGAAGCATCCGCCGAACATGTCAAAACCGCTTCACCCTAGAGATTGGGAGACACAGTCATGAAATTAGATCGCAGGTTCCTTCTTCGCGGCATGTTCCAGGGCTCGGCCGCCACCATGATGGTGCCGTTCCTCGACTGCTTCCTGGACAGCAAGGGCCAGGCGCTGGCCGCGACGGGGCAGAAGCTGCCGACGCGCTTCAACACCTTCTTCTTTGGCTGCGGCCTGACCAAGTCGCTGTGGGTGCCCAAGACCGCCGGCAAGGACTATGAAATGACCGTCCAGCTGAAGCCGCTGGAGGCCTATCGCAACAAGCTGAACGTGTTCAGCGGCCTGCGCATTCCGTTCGACGACAATCCGAACTACCAGCACTGGTCGGGCGTTGCCGCCGCGGCCACCGGCATTTCGCCGAGCAAGCAGGGACAGTTCGACTCCAAGACCATCGACCAGCAGGTCGCTGACGTGATCAGCCGCGGCGCCCGCTACAAGTCGGTGGCCGCCGCCGCTTCGGGCAATGCCAAGGAAAGCTATTCGAGCCTGGGCGGCCTCAACACCCTGCCTCCCGAAACCTCGCCGCTGTCGCTGTACACGCGCCTGTTCGGACCCGGTTTCCAGGATCCGTCCTCTCCCAACTGGAAGCCCGATCCTTCGATCATGGTGCAGCAGAGCGTGCTGTCCGTGGTTGCCGAGGACCGCAAACGCGCGATGATGCATCTGGGCGCCGCCGACAAGGCGCGCATGGATCAGTATTTCACCTCGGTGCGCGAAGTCGAAACCCAGATGGCGACCCAGCTGCAGCGTCCTGAACTGACCGCCAAGGTCGAGATTCCGGCGGCGCCCGCAGGCGACATGATCGTGAACAACGCGCTCCCCAACATCCGCAAGAATGTGCCGCTGATGTCCCGTCTGGGCGCCCTGGCCCTGGCCACCGACCAGACCCGCGTGTTCAATCTCAGCATTTCAGAGCCGGGCTCGCAGATCTTCATCCCGGGCGACTCCCTGGGCTACCACCAGTCCACGCATGAAGAGCCAATCGATCCCATCCTGGGCTATCAGCCGCGTGTCGCCCAGTACAACGTTCACAGCATGGAGCTTTTCGCCATGATGCTGAAGGAGCTGGACGGCGTTCAGGAAGGCGACGGCACCCTGTTGGATCACAGCCTGGTCTTTGCCTATACCGACCAGAGCTTCGCCAAGATCCATGCCGTCGACGGCCTGCCGATCCTGGTTGCCGGCCTGGCGAGCGGGCGCATGAAGGGCGGTTACCATATCGCTGGCGACAACAGCACCGTGTCGCGCGTCGGCCTGACGGCCATGAAGGCGATGGGTGTCGGCGTTGACAGCTGGGGCATGAATTCGATGGAAACCAAGAGCCCGTTCGGCGAATTGCTGGCCTAGTTCGTTTTCGGTCCAACCTGGGAGCAACCACAAGCTGCCTGGCTTGGCTGATGTTGCGTCTGTTCGGAGTTTTTGAAGTTATGTCGCGTTCAGTTATTTTCTCCCGCGCTGCGGGCGTTGCGCTTGTTCTGTCCGTTGCCGCTACCGCCATTGTCACGGCAGCACCCGCGGATGTCGCCCTTATAAAATCCCGAAAAGACAAACTGCGCGATATGGGAACCGCCCTTAAGCAGGTCGACGATGAGCTCAAGAAAAGGTCCCCCGACTGGGAGAATGTCATCCTGCTGAACGTTCAGGTACTCCATGAACGTAGCCCGTTTCTGCTGAAGTGGTTTCCCAAGGGCAGCGGCCCGGAATCCGGCGTCAAGACCTATGCCTTGCCGGCGATCTGGCAGAAGGCCGGTGATTTCGCCAAGCACGCCAAGGATATGGAGGCCGCATCCGTCAAGCTCAGTCAGGCGGCTGCAAAAAGGGACGCCGGTGAACTGAAGGCGCAGGTCATTGTGATGGGCAAGAGCTGCAAGGCCTGTCATGACGATTACCGTTCTCCGGAATACGAAAAAGACGCCGAACAATAGGTGAGCATATGAGTTCGCCTGACGAGATCGGGAAAGATCCAAAGGCAGCTCGGGTTCTGCGCGTCTGGGATTCGCCGACCCGCGCCATGCACTGGCTGCTGGTGATCTCCATCGCCACCTGCTGGTGGACGGGCGAGAATGACGAGCTCGAATATCACCAGTATAGCGGCTATGTTGCGCTCTGGGTGGTTTTGCTGCGCGTCTATTGGGGCTTCGTGGGCTCGTCAACGTCGAAATTCGTCAACTTCTTGCGCGGACCCAGGACCGTTTTCAAATATGTGCGTACCCTGCACCTGCGCAACACGCCTGCCACCCTGGGGCACAATGCGCTGGGCGCGATCAGCGTGCTGGTGCTTCTGAGCGCGGTTGCGGCGGTGGTGGGGACCGGCCTGTTCGCGGTGGATTTCGACGTGCTCTATTCCGGGCCGCTGTCCAGCTATGTCGATTACCGCCAGGGCCGCAAGATCGCGCGCCTGCATGGCGGCACGCTGTTCAACATCCTGCTGGTGGTCATCGCCCTGCATCTGCTGGCGGTGAGTTTCTACTACGCCTACAAGCGTCACAATCTGGTCGCCACCATGATAACCGGCAAGCGCAAGGGCGAGGCGGTCGGGCAAGAGCTTCAGGTTGCCCCGGTCTGGCGGCTTGCCTTGGGCGCGGTGATCGCTTCGATTATCGTATGGGCGGTGACGACAGGGTTCTACTTCTAGGGGCTGTTCTGCTATTCTTCATAAAAACACTAAAGAAACGGGCGGGAAAAAAATGAGACGCAGCACGATTTTTGGTTTTGCACTGGTTGCCCTTGGCGCGGGAATGCCGCTGGCGTCTGTTGCGCAAGCGCCCGCCGCCAAACCGGCCGCGGCGGCGGAGCTTCCGATGGTCCCGGCCGCCAAGCCGGGAGTCTTTTCCCTCAAGGCGGTCAATCCGACCCGGTTCACCCTGGCGGTGACGGGCAAGACCTTCACTTCGCGCGATGCGATCGAAAAGTATCTCGCCTATCGCGCTGCCGAGCACACATTGGCGCAGAACGGCACCTGGTTCACCCTTGTGGAAGGCCGCATGAAGGGTGACGCCGGCCCTGACCCGGTGAACACCGATCCGGCGCGCGCGGGCAAACGCTACAGCTTCCGCATGGCCTATTGGCGCCCGGTCTGGCGCTACAAGCTGGCGGGCGCTGCGGCCTGGAGCAGCTGGAGTCCCTTCTCCGGCGCGGCCTTCTTCGCCGACGGAAAAGACCCCAAGAACGTGACCGCGTTTGAAGTCAGCGCCGACATCGTTGTCCGCAAGGGCATCATGGACGGCAACAATCCGCTGGGCTTTGAGGCTGCCGCCCTTTCCGATCTGCTCATCAACCAGGTTTCACCCCCCGAGTAAGGAACGACGTCATGGGAATTCACCGCCGCACCGCCGCCAAGATGCTTGCCGGGTTTGGGCTTTCCGTCACAGCCATGCCGGCCTTCGCGCAAGCCAAGACCGTCGAAGTTTCGATGGGGCGGGCAAAAATGGTTTTCCTGCCGGTCGCTGTCACCATCAAGGTCGGTGACACGGTGAACTGGACCAATCCCGCCGTGGTGCTGCACAGCGTGACCTTCGATCCCGCTAAGGCGACCAAGCCCGGCAATGTCGTGCTGCCCGCCGGCGTGGCGCCGTTCGACTCCGGCGAAATGGCGCAGGACGCCACCTTCAGCCACACCTTCACGGCCAAAGGCACCTACAAATATATCTGCACAATGCACGAGGCGATGGGCATGGTGGGCACGGTCACCGTCACGTAATTTATATGACAATTCAATGATTCAAGATGGTTCGTTGGCAGCCATCCGTTAGTGATAGAATACCGACTGGTGCTTCTCCGACGGTCGGCAACGAGCCCGGTTCAAAGGAGGTGGTCATGATCCTGCAGAAACGCGTTCTACTTTGCTCGGTGGCGACTGTGGCGCTCGCCGCCATGGTCCAGCCTTCCACTGCTGCGCCCTGGTCGCGCGGTTATGTCGTCGCCACCTATGAATATGCCTTCCGCTATGGCGGTCGCGCCGGGTTCGAACGTGCTGGCGAGATCGAGCCGGGCTCCGATTGTCTCCATGGCAACAGCGTTCATTTCGCCAACGACAAGAATACCGAAGCGGCGCTGAAGCAGCCCTTCCGCAGCCAGTATGAAATCGAAAGCATCGCCCGTCCGCCGGGGCTGGAACAGGTCAAGGCGCCAGTCCTGACGCGTTTCCAAATCTGGAATCGCGCTATCACCTATCGCGGCTGGAAGCGCGGCATCGAGACCTATGTGAATCCCTGGGCGGCGGAAGATCCCGGTCAGCCTGAAGTCACCGGCAAGATCGCGACCGGCTTCAACCTAGACAACAATTCCAACACTGGCGGCTTTGTCGCCGAGGATGGCGAAAAGGGCATCGACAATGCCCTGTACCGGGCCTGGGGCTGCGACGCGCCCTGGCGCGGCAATGGCAACGCCACCTTGCACCTGCGCGCCAACGACAAGATGCAGGGCGG
>CANKIV010000070.1 GCA_947482125.1 Alphaproteobacteria bacterium | reverse complement strand
GGAAAGGGCGACAGGCCGCGCACAAGGCCTTCAATCTCAGCCGCGCTTTTGGTCCAGTCGATGCGGGCCTCATCCTTGAGAATTTTCTTGGCATAGGTGACGCCGTCCGCGGCCTGCGGCTGCGGCGTCACCGCGCCGCGTTCCAGCGCCCCCAGCGCCCGCACCATCAAATCCGCCCCCAGCCGCGACAGTTCGCTGGTGAGTTCGCCGCTGGTCTTGCGATCCACTTTCACGCGCTCTGCCATCAGCACCGGGCCGGTGTCCAGGCCCTCATCCATCCGCATCACCATCACGCCGGTTTCGGCATCGCCCGCCATCACCGCGCGCTGGATGGGCGCGGCGCCGCGCCAGCGCGGCAGCAAGGAACCATGCAGGTTGAAACAGCCCAGCGTGGGCGCATCCAGGATCGCCTTGGGCAGCAACAGGCCATACGCCACCACGATCGCGGCATCGAGATCGAGGGCGGCGAATTCGGCCTGCTCCTGCGCGCCCTTCAGCGACAGTGGGGTGCGGACCGGCAGATGCGCGGATTCGGCGAACTGATGGACCGCGCCCTTTTCCAGCGCCATGCCGCGGCCCTTGGGGCGGGGCGGCTGCGAATAAACGCACGTGATGTCGTGGCCCTGGGCGATCAGCTCGGCAAGCGTGGGCACCGCGAAATCCGGCGTGCCCATAAAAGCAAGCCGGAGTGCCACCCTAGCCCGCCGCCTGGAGCTTCTTGGCCTTGGTCAGCTTCTTGATCGCCATGTTTTTCTTCAGGCGCGAAAGATGATCGATGAACAGCACGCCGTTCAGGTGATCCATCTCATGCTGCAGGCAGGTCGCCAGCAGTCCGTCGGCTTCCAGCGTTTGCTTCTTGCCGTCGCGGTCCAGGTATTCGCACCGGATGCGGGCGGGGCGTTCGACATCGTCCCAGATTTCCGGCACCGACAGGCAGCCTTCCTCGAACACCGCCATCTCTTCCGACGCCCAGGTGATCTTGGGATTGATGTAGGGAATCGGATTCTTCTTGCCCTCTTTCTGGTCGAGGTCGATCACCAGGATGCGCTTGGCGACGCCGATCTGGATGGCGGCCAGGCCAATGCCTTCGGCGGCATACATGCTGTCAGCCATGTCATCGACCAGGGTGCGGATATCGCTATCCACCGTCTCGACATCCATCGAGACCGCTTGGAGGCGCGGATCGGGGGCGGTAAGTATGGGGCGAATGGTCATGGGCTGGAAATAAGGCCGCACGGCTCAAGGGTCAAGGATTCATGGAATTAGCACTGATTTTGCTCAGCATTGCCGTGATCGCGGGAGCCGTGATTCTGGCTTTGGTCCTGCGCAAGCCCTCGGCGGAACCCGCGGTGCTGGATCCCCGGCTGGACGACATCATCCGCGGCCAGGGCGCGATTGCCGAACAATTCCGCCAGACCAGCGCCCAGGTCGAGGCGCTGAAGGCGCGGCTGGGCGAGTCCTTGAGCGAAAACGCCACCAAGACCGCCGAGACCCTGGGCGGCATCGGGGCGCGCCTGACCGTGATCGACGAGGCGCAGAAGAACATCTCCGCCTTGTCGGGGCAGGTGGTGTCGCTGCAGCAGGTCCTGTCCAACAAGCAGGCGCGCGGCGCCTTCGGCCAGGTCCAGATGGAGGAGATCGTGCGCGACGGGTTGCCGCCGTCGCTTTACGATTTCCAGTTCACCCTTTCCAACCGCAACCGTCCCGACTGCATCATCCGCATTCCCGGCAACAAGGCGCTGCTGGTGATCGATTCCAAGTTCCCGCTGGAAGGATTCGAACTGCTGCGCTGCGCCACGACGGATGACGAGAAGAAGATCGCCCTGGCCCAGGTCCGCGCCGCCGTGAACAAGCATGTCAGCGACATTTCGGAGAAGTACCTGATCCCCGGCGAGGTCCAGACCCCCGCCATCCTGTTCGTGCCGTCGGAATCCATCTATGCCGACCTGCATGACAGTTTTGGCGACGTGATCCAGAAGGCCCACCGCGCGAACGTGATCGTGGTGTCGCCCAACATCCTGATGCTGGCGATCAGCACCATCCAGACGGTGATGAAGGATGCGCGGATGCGCGAACAGGCCGACCAGATCAAGAAGGAAGTCGGTGTGCTGCTGAACGATGTGCGGCTGCTGGCGGACCGGGTGGGCAAGTTGCAGTCCCACTTCAACCAGGCCGATGCCGACATCAAGAACATCCTGGTCTCCACCGGCAAGATCACCAGCCGGGCCGAGAAGATCGAGAAGGTGGAACTGGCGCCGGCGGAGGAGCCCAAGGCGCTTATTTAAAGCGAGCGCCTGGCCTTGAAGGCGGCACTCAAGGTGCCTTCGTCGAGATAATCGAGCTCTCCGCCCACCGGCACGCCGTGGGCCAGCCGGGTCACTTTCATGTCGCCCAGCAGGTCCATCAGGTAATGCGCCGTGGTCTGGCCTTCGACCGTGGCGTTCATCGCCAGGATCACTTCGTCGACATCCTGCTTCACGCGCACCAAAAGGCCGGTGACGTTCAGCCGTTCCGGGGTCACCCCGTCCAGCGCGCTCAGCGCGCCGCCCAGCACATGATAGCGGCCCCGAAACACGCCCGCTCTTTCCAGCGCCCACAGGTCAGCGACATCCTCGACCACGCAGAGCAGGTGCGGGTCGCGGCGCGGATCGTTGCAGATGGCGCAAGGTGAAGCGGTATCGAGATTGCCGCAAACCTCACAGGTCAGGATGGCGTCGGCGGCTTCGCGCAGGGCGGCGGTCAGCGGCTCCAGCAAGGTGTCGCGTTTTTTAAGCAGCACCAGCGCGGCGCGCCGCGCCGAACGCGGCCCCAGCCCCGGCAACTTGGCGAGGAACTGGATCAGGCGCTCGATCTCGGACCCGATGGCGGCCATCAATTCCCCCTGTCATTCCCGGCCGAGCGCAGCATGGCTGCGCGAGGGGAAGGGAATCCAGGTGGAAAAGCCGTCCGGTGCTTAAGACCTGGATCCCCTTCCCTCACATTGCGACTTGCGTCGCAATGTTCGCCGGGGATGACATGATTGCTCATTCTTCGTCTTTGTCCGGCATGGGCGCGGCGACGTCAGGGGCAACGATATCGCGCACCGCCACGATTTCCGCGCCGGGGAAACGGTCCAGCACGGCGCGCACCATCGGTTCCTGGGCCACCGCTTCGAAGCGCGCGGTCCTGGCCAGCTGCTTTTGTTCGGCAAGGGTCGGCGCGCCGCCCTGGCTGGCGATGGAAACGGTCCAGCGCTCACCGGTGACCCCGCGCAATTTCTGCTGCAGGTCATTGGCCAAGGTGCGCGGGGCGCGCGAATTGGGGCGGATTTCGATGCGTCCGGGCTCCAGATGCACCAGATGCACATTGTGCTCCAGATTGACCCTGAGTTCCGAGCGCGGCTCGCACAGGGCGACAATGTCTTCCAGGTTGCGGATGGCGGCGGTGGGTGCGCCTTCCGGCATCGGCGCGCGGGCGGGCATCGCCGCGCCGGAGGCGCTCGCGCCGCGCGAAGGCGCTGATGGCGCGGGCACGCCACCGCCCCGCGGCGCCGGAACGCTGCCGCCTTCCAGCAAGTCCTTCACCAGCTTGTCGGTGGGCGGCAATTCAGCGGCATGGGCCAGGCGGATCAGCACCATCTCGCAGGCCGAGATCGGCCTTGTGGCGTCGCGCACCTCGAACAGGCCTTTCAGCAAGATCTGCCAGGCCCGCGTCAGCGAAGCGACCGACAGCTTGGCGGCCAGCTCAGTGGCGCGCCTGGCCTCGCCCGAACCGCCGTCGAAAAAGCCCTGCGCCGCTGGCGCGACCTTCACCCGCGTCAGGAAATGGGTGGTCTCCAGCAGGTCTTGCGTCACGGCCAACGGGTCGGCGCCGGCATCGTAGAGGCCGCTGAGATCGGCCAGCGCCTCGGCGATCTTGCCGCCCATCAGCTTCTCGAAAATATCCAGCACCCGGCCGCGATCGGCCAGGCCCAGCATCTGGCGCACCGTGTCGGCGGTGATCATGTCGCCCTCGCCATGGGCGATGGCCTGGTCCAGCAGCGAAAGGGCATCGCGGGCCGAACCTTCGGCGGCGCGCGCGATCAGCGCCAGCGCGCCCTCTTCAATCTTGACCTTTTCCTTTTCCGCCAGGGTCGCCAGATAGGCGGCGAGTTCCGCGCTGTCGATGCGGCGCAGGTCGAAGCGCTGGCAGCGCGACAGCACCGTCACCGGCACCTTGCGGATCTCGGTGGTGGCGAACACGAACTTCACATGCGGCGGCGGTTCTTCCAGCGTCTTGAGCAGGCCGTTGAAGGCCTGCTTGGACAGCATGTGCACTTCGTCGATGATGTAGACCTTGTAGCGCGCCGCCACGGGCGCATAGCGCACCCCTTCGATGATCTCGCGGATGTCGTCGATGCCGGTGCGGCTGGCGGCGTCCATTTCCTGCACATCGACATTGCGCGATTCCGAAATCGAGGTGCAGGGCTCGCAGACGCCGCAGGGCTGGATGGTCGGGGCCGTGCCTTTTCCGTCGGCGCCGATGCAATTCAGGGCGCGGGCGATGATGCGGGCGGTGGTGGTCTTGCCCACCCCGCGCACGCCGGTGAGCATGAAGGCATGGGCGATGCGCCCGGTGGCAAAAGCGCTGGACAGGGTACGCACCAGCGCCTCCTGCCCGATCAGGCCGGTGAAATCGGTGGGGCGGTACTTGCGCGCCAGGACTCGGTAGGGCTGGGCGGGCGCGGGGGTTTTGGCCATGGCGGGACTATAGCAAGCAGACGCGGGCCAGGGGCGGGATTTGCAGCGCAAACTGTGGAAAGTTCAGGCCGCTCGCCCAAGCTCGCGGCGTTTGCCCCCCTCTCGCATGTCCACTGGACATGCTCGCGCCCTGGGGCGCCGGGGTCAAACGGTGGAAGCCGGCGACCCGTGCCGGATTCGTTACGGCGCTCGGGCGGCTTGGCCGCCGCCCTCTCCGTTCCAGACCTGACCGGATTTTAAGGTGGAAGCCGGCGACCCGCAGCAGATTCGGTATGGCTGCTACCTTCCGGTCCTGACCAGGTTAGCGAGTGCTACGCCCACCGACTTCCGGGCCGGGATATAGAGATTCAGGGGCGAAAATGCGAGTCCGGACCGTCAGGCAGCGGCAATGGCCGCATCCCGGGCCATCAGCCGCTCACGGGGCAAGGTGACGGTGACGGTGGTGCCGACATTGACGGTGCTTTCCAGCGCCAGGCTGCCGCCATGCAGTTCCGTCAATTGCTTGGACAAGGGCAGCCCCAGCCCGGTGCCCGCATGCTTGCGGGACATGGCCGAATCCACCATCCCGAAGCGTTCCATCACCTTGGGAATGTTCTGCGGTTCAATGCCGATGCCCGAATCCGACACCGCCATCGCCAGGCCTTCGGGCACCAGCCTGGCGCTGATCCGCACCTGTCCGCCCGCGGGGGTGAATTTCAGGGCGTTGGACATCAGGTTGATCAGGATCTGCTTGATGCGGCGTTTGTCGGCCTTCAGCCAGGGCAGGCCAGGTTCGATATGGGTGGAAAGCCCGATCTGGGCCTTGCCCGCCTGGTTCATGAGCATGCGCAGGCTTTCGGAGATCAGTTCCGCCGGATCGAACTCCTCCTCGTGCAGATCGGCATGGCCGGCATCCAGGCGCGAGAGGTCGAGCACGTCGTTGATCAGCGCCAGCAGATGCTCGCCGCTGTGATGGATGTCGGCGCAATAGCTTTTGTAGCGCTCGCTCAGCGGCCCGAACACTTCCATCATCATGGTGTCGGAAAAGCCGATGATGGCGTTGAGCGGCGTGCGCAGCTCATGGCTCATGGACGCCAGGAAGTTGGACTTGGCGTGATTGGCCTCGGCCGCCACGCCCAGCGCCACGGTCAGGTCGTTGCTCGCCTTCTTCAGCGCCTTCTGGGTGGTTTCCAGCTCGGCGATATGGTCGCGCATCCGCAGGGACTCGCCCTGGGCGCGGCGGGCCAGATAGCGGTCCACTAGGGCCACGATCAGGCCCTGGCCGACAATGAAGGCGGCACTGGCGGCCACCACGATGGCCAGCGCGAAAGGATCCATCGCCATGGGAGAGAAGGCGTGCCCGGCTTCCGGAACGAAGCGCACCGCCGCCATGCCGGTGAAGTGCATGCCGACAATGGCAAGGGCAAACAGTCCGGCGCCCAGCACGTAATCACGGCGCATCCGGCCGCGAAACGCGAAATGCAGCGCCAGGCCCGACAGCGACACCCCGATCAGGATCGAAGCCGAGACATATGGAAAATCCCACACACCGCGCGCGGGAAGCTGGACTGCCGCCATGCCGGCGTAATGCATGGCGGCGATGGCAAAGCCGCAGATCATGCCGCCCACCGCGCCGCCGGCCATCAGGGCGACGGCAAAGCCCACGCCGCACAGGCCCATGGCGATGGCCGCCGACAGCACGGTGAGGCCCGGTTCAAAGGCGATGGGCATGCCGGCGGAATAAGCCAGCATGGCGATAAAATGCGTGGCCCAGATGCCGCTGCCGGCCACCGCACCGGCGCCCGCCAGCCAGATCAGGCGCGTGCGCTGCTCTTCGGCAGCGCGGGCGCGGGTGATCATGGTCAGCGCGGTTGCGCAGGCGAGCACGCACAGTCCCGCCGCCAGGACGACAAGGCGCAGGTCATGCTGTTGGAAAATGCAGCCCAACACACGGATCATGCCGCCAATATCGCGCCATTGATGTAAACCTGCGCCTAAGGAACCTGTGCCGGAATGGGAATGGTGCCGATTTTGCCAATGGGGAAAATACCTAATGATGGCCTTTTGCGGAAACCCGCTGGACCGGGCTAGCGACCGGCGCACCGACCCGGCTTGGCTGGCGGCGCAGCAAGGGTGCGGCCTGTTTTTGCCCTTCTGGCAGAACAAGCCGCTGGTGGTGAAGGACCGCGCCGGATTCCTGCCATGGCGCAGAGAGTGGCAGGCCGGCCTCTGCGTGTTCCTGGGCCTGGACGGCGCGCGGCCCCTGTTCGCGGTGGATGTCGCGGGCGACAGCGAGCCGGTGATGGAGGACGGAGCCTTTGCCGAGATGCGCGCCAGCGCCTTTGTGCTGCCGGGGCGCGACACCGCCATCGCCGGACAGGCCAAGGCGCTGATCGACTGGCACCGGCGGCACGGCTTCTGTCCCAATTGCGGCGCGGGCACCGAGCTGTGCGACGGCGGCTACCGCCGCCTGTGTCCGGCCTGCGCGGCAGAGCATTTTCCGCGCACCGATCCGGTGGTGATCATGCTGCCCGTGCTGGGCGATGAATGTCTGGTGGGCCGCAATGCGCGCTTCGTGAACGGGCTGTATTCCGCCTTCGCCGGTTTTGTCGAACCGGGCGAGGGGCTGGAAGACGCGGTGCGGCGCGAATTGCAGGAGGAGGCTGGGGTGCGGATCGGCGCGATCACCTATCACGCCAGCCAGCCCTGGCCGTTTCCGTCATCGCTGATGCTGGGATGCTATGCGCAAGCCCTCAGCCGCGATTTTGCGATCGACGGACACGAGATCACCGATGCGCGCTGGCTGACGAAGGATGAGGTGCGCAAGCGGCTGGCGCAGGAAATCCAGGACGAGATGACCATGCCCGCGCCCATCGCCATCGCCCATCACCTGGTCAGGGACTGGGCCAAAAACTAGAATCAGGGCGCGAGGAATTTTGCGGCCTGAGCAGGAGCAAGGAGCGATGTGGGCGAACAGCCCATGAGCGACGCGCGACGAACTCAGGACGCAAAAGAACCGCGCCTAAGGCATGTCTTCGCGGAAGGGATGCGCCGGATAGACGCCCATGATCTTGTGATCGGCGGTGTGGAACGCCAGCTCTTCCAGCGCGCGCGCGACATGCGGCTGGTCGGGGTGACCCTGTATGTCGACATAGAATCGCGTGGCGTTGAACGAGCCGCCCAGCTGATAGCTTTCCAGCTTGGTCATGTTGACGCCATTGGTGGCGAAACCGCCCATCGCCTTGTACAGCGCCGCGGGCACATTCTTCACCTGGAAGACGAAACTGGTCACCACCTTGCCGCTGTTGGGCGCGCGCTCATCCTGGCGCGACATGATCAGAAAGCGGGTGGCGTTGTGATGCTCGTCCTCGACATCGGCCTTCAGAATCTTCAGGCCATAGAATTCCGCCGCCAGGCTCGAGGCGATGGCGGCCACGTGTCTGTCGCCCAGTTCGGCGACATGCTTGGCGGAACCGGCCGTATCATACCAGTTGTGCGCCACCAGCTTGCGCTCCCGCAAAATCGTGCGGCACTGGGCCAGCGCCGGCGCCTGGCTGTAGACGCTTTTGATGTCCTCCAGCGTCGCGCTCTTCAGGCCCAGCAGCTGATGGCGGATGGGCAGGAAATGCTCACCCACGATATGCAGGCCGGAATCGGGAAGCAGGTGATGGATGTCGGCGATGCGGCCGATCAGCGAATTCTCCACCGGGATGATGCAAAGATCGCAGTCGCCGGACTTCGCCGCCTCGATGGCGTCTTCAAAGGTCGGCTTGGGAATGGCGCTCGCATGGGCCACCGCCTCGCGCGCCGCCAGATTGGCATAGGCGCCCGGCTCGCCCTGGAAGGCGACGCGTTTGGCGTTGGCGACGGCTTGGATCATGACAATAAGCTTCGGGCGCGCTGGAGATCGGCGGGAGTATCAACAGACAGGGGGGCCTCGTCCACTCGCGCCACCGCAATGCTCATGCCCGCTTCCAGCGCCCTCAGCTGTTCCAGCTTCTCGCGCTGCTCCAGCGGCGACGGCGGCAGGGCGACAAAACTTTCCAGCGCCTCGCGGCGATAGGCATAAAGCCCGACATGATGAAACAGCGGGCCATCGCCGCTGGGCGCTGTGCTGCGGGTGAAATAGAGCGCGCGGCCCAGATTGCCGCTGGCGTCCCAGGCCACCACCGCCTTGACCACGGCGGGGTTGACGCGATCGGCCTCATTGTCGATGGGCGCCGCCAGGGTGGCGATGTCCGCCCCGGACTGTTTCAGCGCCTGGGCCACGGCCTTGAGCTGGCCGGGGTCCAGGGCCGGCAGGTCGCCCTGCAGATTGACCACCACGTCGTGCACCCCCTTGGGGTCGAATCGCTGCAGCGCGGCCCATATCCGGTCCGAGCCCGAGGGCAGGTCCGGGTCGGTGAGAATCGCCCGCCCCCCGCAGGTCGTGATCGCGGCCACGATCTCGGCCTCGCCCGCCGCCACCACCACAGGCCCCAGCCCGGCGGCGACCGCCTGCCGCCAGACCCGCACAATCATGGGCACGCCGCCGATATCGGCCAGCGGCTTGGCCGGAAGCCGGGTCGAGGCCATGCGGGCGGGGATCAGAAGGACGGGATTCATGGGCCTCATGCGGTGGCACCGTTTCACGAGGGTCCACGGGCCGCCTGTTTAGGCCGGGATTGGCGCTAAGGCCAGATACTGCTTACAATTTATGCGACGCTTCGCCGCAATGACGCGGGGACAGCGGCGGGTAATGTCGCGCCAGATTTTGCCGGGGCCGCCCGGCTTTGGGGAGCTTTCGGCATGAATTCCTTTGAGTGGAACAAGATCATCGGCGCGGTGCTGGGCACGGCGGTCTTTATCTTCGTCGTCCGCCTGGTCGCCGAGCATGTCTATGAGCCCGAGCATCCCGAAAAGCCCGGCTATGTCGTCGAAGGCGTGGTCGAAACGCCCGCTGGCGGCGGCGCACCTGCCGCGCCGGTTGCCGAAGTCATGCCCGACTGGGGCACCGTGCTGCCGGCCGCAGATGTCGCGGCGGGCCAGGCGTCCACCGCCAAGTGCGCGGCCTGCCACGACTTCGCCAAGGGCGGTCCCAACAAGATCGGGCCCAACCTGTTCGCCGTGGTCGATCGCCCGCGCGGCGGCCATGAAGGCTTCTCCTATTCCGCCGCCTTCAAGGCCAAGCCGGGCAACTGGACCTATGACGAGCTGTTCAAATTCCTCAAGTCGCCGGCCGTCGACATTCCCGGCACCAAGATGAGCTTCGCCGGCATCCGCGCCGAAAAGGAACGCGTCAACCTGATCGCCTATCTGCGCTCCAATGCCGACAGCCCTGCCGCTATCCCTGCGCCCAAGCCGGCTGCCGCCGCCGCACCGGCTGCTGCTGCCGCACCTGCCGGTGGTCCGGTTGCCTCGCCCAAGGGCGGAGCGCCGGTGCCTGCGCCGGCTCACTGACAGGACAGATGACAGGACAAGCGGGCAAGCCCAACGTCCTGTTCCTGTTGCCGCCGGGGTGGGATGCGCTGAGCAAGGCGCTGTTCGGCCATCAGGCCTTCAACAGCTTCCTGCATGGCAAGGACCATTACGCGCCGCAGCAGATCGACTATTTTGTCGGCTTCCGCCCGCCGCACGGATTCCTCAAGGGCCTGCCGCGCCTGAAAGCGATCTTTTCGCTGGGCGCCGGCGTTGACGGCTTCCTGCGCGATCCGGAATTTCCCCGTCACCTGCCCGTGGTGCGCTTTGTCGACGAGACCTTGCAGCGGGAGATGGCGCAATACGTCACCATGCATGCGCTGATCATCCATCGCCAGCAGCGCGCCTTCGACGCCGCGCAAAGAGAATCGGCCTGGAAGCAGCGCATG